>NZ_JBFUCB010000004.1:0-45076 GCF_056405435.1 Rhizobacter sp. P1_G5
GTTGCTGGCGATCGGCATGGACCAGGTCTACGGCGGGCAGGCCAAGCCGGGGCTGGAGCTGATGCAGCAGGGCATCGCCAAGGGCACGAAGCGGCCCGATGACGCGAAGCTGCACCTGGCGATCGCGCAGCTGGTGGCGGGTGATCACGCCAAGTCGGCCGCGACCTTCAAGACCGTGCAGGGCAACGACGGCACGGCCGACCTGGCCCGGCTCTGGGCGCTCTACGCCCGCAAGAAGTGACTTGAAACCCGGGGCCCGCCCCGGGTGACAAAACAGTGGCGCGTTCCGGCTTGGACTGGTATCGTTGCCCTCGATCGCCCTGCAACGGGGCGGTCCTCCAGACTTGGTGCGTGAGACGCACTGTCTGACAAGCGCATGTAAGCGCTTGAATTCAAACGAAAAATCCTGCTGCTAAGACAACTCTAATACCAATTGACTTATTGGTATTGCTGGTACTAAACTGGTTTCATCGCGGGCTCGACGCCCGCCCATGAACAACGTGCCAGAGAGCAGTCGATGATCGAATACCTGATCGGCGTGGATGGAGGCGGCACCGGCACCCGGGCCCTCGTCGCGCGCCGTGCCGGGGCGGTGCTGGGGCGGGGCGAGGCCGGCCCGTCGGCGCTGGGCCAGGGCATCGAGCCGGCGTGGCAGCAGATCGAGCTGGCGGTCGCCCGTGCCTTCGATGCCGCCGGCGTCGCCCGGCCCTCGCACGCGCAGTGCGCCCTCGGCGCCGGCCTGTCCGGCATGAGCAATGCGCCGTGGCGCGATGCCTTCCTGGCGCAGAACCCCGGTTACGCGAAGCTGCTCGGCGAGACCGATGGATTCGCGATGCTGGTCGGCGCGCACGGCGGTCGCCCCGGCGCACTGCTCGCGGCCGGCACCGGCAGCATCGGCGAGGTGTGGCGCGCCGATGGCACGCGCGCCAGCGTCGGCGGCTGGGGTTTCCCGGTCGGCGACGAAGGCAGCGGTGCCTGGCTCGGCCTGCGGGCGATGCGCATCGCGCAGTGCGCGATGGACGGGCGCCTGCCGGCGGGCACGTTGGCGCGCCGCGTCTGGGCCCAGTGCGGCGAAGACGCCGAGACATTGCAGGCCTGGTGCGGCCGCGCCGGCCAGTTCGCGTATGCACAGCTCGCACCGGCCGTGTTCGACACCGAAGACAGCGACCCGGCCGCCGCGCAACTGCTCGTGCGCGCAGTGACTGAGCTCGAGGCCATCGCCCGCGCGCTGGACCCGGCCGGCGAGCTGCCGCTCGCGGTGCTCGGCAGCGTCGGCCAGCGCCTGTCGCCCCGCCTTTCACCTGCGCTGCTCGCGCGCTGCGTCGCCGTCGCCGACGGGCCGGCCGCCGGCGCGCTGACCCTGATCCGACGCGAGGTCGAGACCGACCGATGAAGAGACCCCTGTTCGATTTCAAGCCCGACGCGCGCGACAGCTCGCCGCTGTACGTGCAGCTGGCTCGCAAGCTGGGGCAGGCGATCCGCGACGGCCGCTACCAGGCCGACGAGGCGCTGCCGTCCGAGCGCGTGCTGTCGGAGTCGCTCGACGTGTCGCGCGTGACCGCCCGCAAGGCCATCGACCAGCTGGTCGAGCAGGGCCTGATCGTGCGCCGCCGCGGCTCGGGCAACTACATCGCACCGCGCATCGAGCAGCCGCTGTCGCGGCTGACGAGCTTCTCCGAAGAGCTGCACCAGCGCGGCTACACGCCGAGCTCGCAATGGCTCGAACGCAGCATCACCGCGGCGGTGCCCGACGAGCAGCTGAGCCTGGGCCTGTCGCCCGGGGCGCGCGTCGCACGGCTGGAGCGGCTGCGCCTGGCCGACGAGGTCGTGATGGCCTACGAGGTCAGCGTGCTGCCGCAGAGCGTGCTGCCGCAGCCCGAGCTGGTCAACGGCTCGCTGTACGAATACCTGACCAGCACCCGCCAGGCGCCGGTGCGCGCGCTGCAGCACATCCGCGCGCTGAATGCGCAGCCGCGCCTGGCCGAGCAGCTCGGCGTGCCGGTCGGGCAGGCGGTGCTGTTCATCACCCGGATCGGCTACCTGGAAACCGGCCAGGCGGTCGAGCTGACCCATTCCTATTGCCGAAGCGACTACTACGACTTCGTCGCCGAAATGAGAAGAGAAGCATGAGCACCCACCTGCAAGGCAAGGTCCTCACCCCGCAAGGATTCGTCGACGGGCGCATCGAGTTCGGGGCCGACGGCCGCATCGTGCGCGTCGAGGGCACGCCGATCGATGTGCGCAAGGTGCGCGACAAGGCCGGCGCCATCGTGCTGCCCGGCTTCATCGACCTGCACGTGCACGGCGGTGGCGGGCACGACATCATGGAAGGCGGCGATTCGGCCGCGCGCGTGTCCGAGCTGCATGCGCGCCATGGCACCACCGCGCTGCTGGCGACGACGATGACCGCGCCGATGAGCGACCTCGAGCTCGCGTTCGCCGGACTCAAGTCGGTGTGCTCGGCCCGCAGCCCGAAGGGCGCGCGCGTGCTGGGCGTGCACCTCGAAGGCCCGTACATCAACGGCGGCAAGCTCGGCGCGCAGCCGAACTTCGCGCGGCCGGTGCAGACCGCCGAGCTGGCGCGCCTGAACGAGCTGGCACCGATCCGCCTGATCACGCTGGCGCCCGAGATCGCCGGCAACATGGACCTGATCGAGTCGCTGTGCGCCGCGGGTTTCCGCGTGCAGCTCGGCCACACGCTGGGCAGCTACGAGGACGGCGTCGAGGCGCTCAAGCGCGGCGCGGGCGGCTTCACGCACCTGTTCAACGCGATGAGCGGGCTGCACCACCGCGAGCCCGGCATGGTCGGCGCGGCGCTCGCGCATGCGAAGTACTCCGAGATCATTCCGGACCTGCTGCATGCGCACAAGGGCGCGATCCGCGTCGCGCTGCGCGCGATCCCGCACCTCTACTGCGTCACCGACTCGACCGCCGCCGCCGGCATGCCGGACGGCGACTACCGGCTCGGCCGCCACAAGGTCACCAAGTGCCTCGGCGGCGTGCGGCTGGCCGACGGCACGCTGGCCGGATCGACCCTCACCATGGACCAGGCGCTGCGCAACCTGGTCAACGAGCTGGACATGGACCTGATCGACGCGTCGCGCCGCGTCTCCACCCATGCGGCCGACTACCTCGGCGCCTCGGACCGCGGGCGCTTGTCCGCCGGTGCCTGGGGCGATGCCGTCGTGCTCGACCGCGATCTCACTGTTTCGGACGTCTATGTTGAAGGAAGCTCGATTGAACTCGCGCATGCTGGCTGAGGCCCGCGAAGCCCCCTCTGCGGTCGCACGGCAACTGGCCGAGAACGACCAGGCCTACAGCGACTTCGGCGCGCTGCTGCGCAGCAAGCCGCCGGGCTCGGTGCTGACCGTCGCGCGCGGCAGCTCCGACCACGCGGCCCACTTCATGGCCTACCTGATCATGGCGCGCATGGGCCGGCTGGTGACCTCGCTGCCGATGTCGCTGATCACGCTGTACCAGTCGCAGATCCAGTGCGACGGCCTGGCGGCGATGGCGTTCTCGCAATCGGGCCAGAGCCCCGACCTGGTGGCGCCGATGCGCTATTTCAGCGACGGCGGCGCCTGCACCGCGGCCTTCGTCAACGACCCGGAGTCGCCGCTCGCGAAGGCCGCGCAGTGGGTGTTCCCGCTGCACGCCGGGGCCGAGACCAGCGTCGCGGCGACCAAGAGCTTCATCACGCAGATGGTGGCCGGCGCGCGCACGGTGGCCGCGTGGCAGGACGACCTGGTGCTGCAGGCCGCGCTGTCGGCGCTGCCCGGCGTGCTGTCGCGCGCCGCGCATGCCGACTGGACGCCGGCGGTCGATGCGCTGGTCCACGCCGACAAGCTGTTCGTGATCGGCCGCGGCACCGGGCTGCCGGTCGCGCTGGAAGCGGCGCTGAAGTTCAAGGAGACCTGCGCGATCCAGGCCGAGGCGTTCTCGGGCGCCGAGGTCAAGCACGGCCCGATGGCGCTGATCGACGAAGGCTACCCGCTGCTGATCTTCGCGCCGCGCGGCCCGGCGCAGGCCGGCCTGCTGGCGCTCGCCGACGAGATGCGCGCGCGCGGCGCCAAGGTGCTGCTGGCGGCGCCCGGCGGCACGCCGCACGCGAACCTGCCGATCGTCGAGACCGCGTCGATCGAGCTCGACCCGATCTCGGTCGTGCAGAGCTTCTACCCGATGGTCGAGGCGCTGGCGCGTGCGCGCGGCTTCGATCCCGACAAACCGAAGTTCCTGGCCAAGGTGACGAGGACGCAATGAGCACGGTGTTCCATCCAGGGCAGTTGGTGATGGTCAACATCCCGGGCAAGAACCTGGATGGATCGACCGCTTCATTCCTGCGCGAGCACCACATCCGCGCGATCTGCCTGTTCCGATGGAACCTCGGCACCGAGGCCGAGGTGCGCAAGCTCACCGCCGACCTGCGCGAGGCGATGGGCGAGCATGCGCTGATCGGCATCGACCAGGAAGGCGGCTCGGTGGTGCGCTCGACCTTCCTGCCGCAGGCACCGGCCGCGATGGCGCTCGGCGCCGCCGGCGACGAGGCGATGGCCGAGGAGGTCGGCGCGGCGGTCGCGCGCGGCCTCGCGAGCCTGGGCATCAACTGGAACTTCGCGCCGGTGCTCGACGTGAACAACAACCCGGCCAACCCGGTGATCGCCGAGCGCAGCTTCTCGGAAGACCCGCTGGCGGTGACGAAGCTGGCCGGCGCGTGGATGCGCGGCTCGCTGCGCGAAGGCGTGGCCTGCTGCGTGAAGCACTTCCCGGGGCATGGCGACACGCACGTCGATTCGCACCGCGACCTGCCCGAGGTGAACAAGTCGCTGGCCCAGCTGGAGGCGCTGGAGTTCGTGCCGTTCCGCGCGCTGCGCCACGAGGCGCCGGCGATGATGACGGCGCACATCGTCTACCCGCAGCTCGACCCCGAGCACCCGGCGACGCTGTCGCGCCGCGTGCTGGGCACGCTGCTGCGCGAGAGCTGGGGCTACGACGGCGTCGTGATCACCGACTCGCTGGTGATGAAGGCGATCCACGACCGCTACGGCCACGACCGCGCCGCGGTGCTCGCGCTGCAGGCCGGCGCCGACATGGTGATGGCGCTCGGCACGCAGGAGGAGCAGCTGGCCGCGATCCGCGCGATCCAGCGCGCGCAGGCGAGCGGCGACCTGGGCGCCGAGAAGCTTGCCAAGGCGAACGCGCGGCTCGACCGCCTGGCCGCCCGCTACCCGGTGCGTCATGCCGACTACACGCCGGCGCAGCACGAGCGCGACGACGACCTGATGCACCGCGCCTGGGCCGCCGGCCTGACGACGCGCGGCACCGCGCCGGTGCTGCGCCGCGATCACCGGCTGCGCGTGTTCACGCAGCGCGCGGTGCCGAGCGACGGCGTCTCCGAGGCCGGTCTCGCGGGCGCGCAGGTGGCCGAGCTGTTCGGCGGTTTCGCGAGCGTCGACATGGTCGAGCTCGACGTGCTGGCCGAGCTCGACTGGACCACCATCCCGCGCGACGGCCGCCTGAACGTCGTCGTCTCGAACCACCGCGACCGCTACGACGCGCGCGCCAAGGCGTGGCGGGCCGACCTGCACGTCGTGCTGTGGAACCCGTACCAGGCGCTGGACATCCCGGCGCCCGCCGTCATCACCTGGGGCTATGCCACCGGGGCGCTGGTCGCGTTGCGCGACTGGCTCGAACGCCGCACCACCGCACCCGGCCGCTCGCCGGTGYGGCTGGACACCCGTCGCTGATCCACACCGAAGTTCTGGAGTTCCCCCGCATGACCACCGCCACGAAGGGTTCGCCGATCCGCTGGGTGCCGAGCCTCTACCTCGCGCAGGGGCTGCCGTTCTTCGCGGTCAACGTGATCGCGCAGCAGATGCTGATCAGCATGCAGGTGCCCAACGAGCAGATCACGCGCTGGCTCGGCGTGCTGAGCCTGGCCTGGGGCATCAAGTGGCTGTGGAGCCCGTTCCTCGAGCTGGCGCCGAGCAAGAAATCGGTGGTGATCGTGTTCCAGCTGCTCGGCGCGGGCGGGCTCGCGCTGACGGCGATCGCGCTGCACCTGCCGGCGTTCTTCGTGATCGCGATCGCCGCGCTGTCGCTGGTGTCGCTCGCGTCGGCGACGCACGACGTGGCCTCCGACGGGCTGTACATCGCGAGCCTCGACAACAAGGCGCAGGCCGAGTACGCCGGCTGGCAGGGCGCGTTCTTCAACGTCGCGCGCTTCGTGTCGGCGGGCGGCCTGCTGATCCTCGCCGGCTCGCTCGAGAAATCGATCGGCGTGCCGGCCGCCTGGACCGCGATCTTCCTGATGCTGGCCGCCGCGATGGTGGTGCTCGGGCTCTACAACGCGTGGTCGCTGCCGGGCACGCGCAACGTGGCCTCGGAAGCCGGCTCGGCCGCCGACGTGAGCCGCACGCTGTGGCACGTGATCCAGGATTTCCTGCGCAAGCCGGGCATCTGGCTCGCGATCCTCTTCATCATCCTGTTCCGCGCCAGCGAGGGGCAGATCCAGACCATCGGGCCGATCTTCCTGCGCGCCGCGCGCGACGTGGGCGGGCTCGGCCTCAGCACCGACCAGGTCGGCTGGGCCTACGGCACGGCGGGCACGATCGCGTTCATCGGCGGCAGCATCGTCGGCGGCTACTTCGCGGCATGGCTGGGGCTGAAGCGCGCGATGGTGTGGCTGATCCTCGCGATGAACCTGCCGAGCATCGCGTTCGTCTTCCTCAGCACCGCGATGCCGACGAACTTCGGCGTGATCGCCGCGGCGCTGAGCCTGGAGATGTTCGGCTACGGCTTCGGCTTCGTCGGCGTGATCCTGTACCTGATGCAGGTGGTGTCGGTGGGACGCTACCAGACGGCGCACTACGCGATCGGCTCGGGCGTGATGGGGCTGGGCATGAGCCTGTTCCGCACCATCAGCGGCGACATCCAGGTGGCGCTGGGCTACCAGAACTTCTTCCTGTGGGGGCTCGCGTGCGCGGTGCCGGTGCTGATCCTTGCGCGCTTCGTGCCCTTGGAATCGAAGCCGGCCGAGCCCACGGCGCCGACGCAGGTGGCCGAGGCCTGAGCACGCGATGAAGATGCGCCGCCTGTCACTCGCTGCATGCGTCATCGCCGGCTCCTTGCTGGCGGGGTGCGCCGGCGTGCCTGCGCCTGCTGCAGTGCCTGCGTCACCGGCAGCCGGCGTGTTCTTCGACGACTTCAGCCAGCCGAACGTCGCCGCGCTCGCCGCCGGCGGCTGGACGGTGCGCGACAAGCGCGGCCACCCCGGCATCGAGGGTGCAGGCTGGGGTGCGGGCGCGCTGTCATTGGTCGACGATCCGGCGCAGCCCGGCAACCGGCTGCTGCGCCTGAGCGCGCGCACCGACGGCACGCCCGCCGGCACGACGCAGGCCCAGCTGTGCCATGCCCGCAAGTACCTCGAAGGCACCTACGCCGCCCGCATCCGCTTCAGCGACGCGCCGGTGCAGGGGCCGGATGGCGACGTGCTCGTGCAGACCTTCTACACGGTGAGCCCGCTGCGCTTTCCGTACGACCCGCAGTACAGCGAGCTCGACTGGGAGTACCTGCCGAACGGCGGCTGGGGCGATGCGCGCACGCGGCTCTACGGCGTGAGCTGGCAGACGGTGCGCCTCGACCCGTGGGATGCGTACAACCAGCCGCTGCAGCACTTCGCGGCGCTGGGGCCTTCGGGCGGCGGCTGGCATGTGCTGATGATGCAGGTGGCCGGCGGCAAGAGCCGCTTCTTCCTGGACGGCCGGCAGCTCGACGAGCATGGCGGGCGCAATTACCCGGTCGTGCCGATGGCGATCGCGTTCAGCCAGTGGTTCGTGCCGGCGGGGCAACTGGCCGGCGTGTCGGCGCCGCGCGCGTATGAAGAGGATGTCGACTGGGTCTACCACGCACGCAACCGCGTGATGACGCCCGCCGAGGTGACGCAGGCGGTGCAGGCGCTGCGCCGTGCCGGGCAGACCGCCGTCGACACCGTGCCGGCGGCCGAGCCGCCGCTCACCTCCACCTGCGACTTCTGAGGTCACGCCGTGCAGCCCGCGCCCATTCACATGAACGCATGCCGCACGGACCGCCTTCCGGCCTCAGCCCGCGTTCAGCTCGGCGACGAAGTCGTACATGTCGCCGCGGTAGAAGCTCTGCGAGAGCTCGATCGCACGGCCGTCGCGCAGGTAGCCCAGCCGCTCGACCAGCAGCCCGGCATCGCCGACGTTCGCCTCCAGCAGCCGCGCCTGCTCGGCGTTCAGCAGCAGCGCCCGCAGCCGCTGCAGCGCGCGCACCGGCCGGTTGCCCTGCTGCTCGAGCGCCGCGTACAGCGAATCGCCCACCGCTTCCAGCGACGGCAGGCAGCCCGCCACCACGGTAGCGATCTCGATCGCCATCGGCGCGTCGTCGGCATAGCGCAGCCGGTTGAAGCGGTAGACCAGCGCGCCGGGGCTCAGCGCGAGCTTCAGCGCCTCTTCCGGCGTCACCGTGCCTTGCGAGCGCTTCAGCCACACGCTGTGCGGGCGGCTGCCGCGGGCGCGCATGTCCTCGGAGAACGAGGTCAGCTTCGCGAAGTTCTTCTCGACGCGAGAGGACACGAAGTTGCCAGAACCCTGCCGGCGCACCAGCCAGCCTTCTTCGGCCAGCCCCTCGATCGCCCGGCGCACCGTGATGCGCGAGACCGCGAAATCCTCGGCGAGCTGGCGCTCGGAGGGCAGGGCGTCGTCGGGCCCCAGCACGCGGCGCTCGATGGCCTCGCGCACCGCACGCTGCAGCTGTTGGTACAGCGGCAGGCTGTGATTCGGGTCCAGCGGCTTGAGCACCTGGGCCAATGTCGTCATGCAAACCCCTTTGTTTTATCCGGCTCGTGTGGCCGGGTTGCGGCGATCTCTCAAGGGTAGATGGTGATGGACCATACCAATTCAATACAAGAAGTCCGAAAGGACCGCACGAATGACAGTTTCAATGGCCCTCGGACCGCACTTTACATCAGTGGTTTCCCCGTGGTTGCTGACTGACGACGCTATTGCAATCGCGTGAAATTGGTAGCATAGTGGCCTCTAGTGGTAGCTTACTGGTACTAGAACTGGCATCAAAAGCGTCACGGTTCTCGGGGGAAGGAGCTGCAGTCCACTTTCCCGGTGGTCTGCAGATGAGGTCCCAGGTTTCCTAACAGGCCGAATCAGTTTCGGCGGCCCATTAACCCAGGCAACAGAGGCAGACATGAAAGCTAAAAGGACTCCCATCGCATCGGCGGTCGCGCTTGCTCTGATGAGCGCGTTCACCGCTGCCCACGCACAGGACGCAGCCGCACCAGCGGCTGCCGCCGCGTCGGCACCGCAGCCGGCGCAGGCCGCTTCGGCGCCGGTGGCGGCCGAGAAGCCGATTGAAACTGCCGCGCCGGCGAAGAACGCGCAGAACCTGGAAGCGGTGGTGATCACCGGCATTCGTGGCTCGCTGCAGCAGTCGCTGAACCGCAAGCGCAACGCCGATTCGGTGGTTGAAGTCATCACGGCCGAAGACATCGGCAAGATGCCGGACAAGAACGTCGCCGATTCGCTGCAGCGTATCCCGGGCGTCAACATCAGCTCGGCCGGCGCCGGCGAAGGCGGCTTCGACGAAGCCGACCGGGTCAGCCTGCGGGGCACCAACCCCAGCCTGACGCAGACGATGATCAACGGCCACATGGTCGGCTCCGGCGACTGGTTCGTGCTGAACCAGGTCGGCACGGTCGGCCGCAGCGTCAGCTACTCGCTGCTGCCGTCGGAACTGGTCGGCGCCGTCGTCGTGAACAAGAGCTCGCGCGCGGACCTGGTCGAAGGCGGCGTGGCCGGCACGGTCGACATCCAGACCCGCAAGCCGCTGGACTTCAAGAAGCAGCTGACGCTGGAAGCGACGGTGGGTGCGGTGTATGCCGACCTGCCGGAGAAGACCGATCCGCAGTTGAATGCGCTGTTCAACTGGAAGAACGAGGCCAACAGCTTCGGCGTGCTGGTCCAGGCGTTCTCCGAGAAGCGCCACCTGCGCCGTGACGGCCAGGAAATGCTGGGCTACACGGCCATCGCCGCGGGAAGCCCGATCGCGTTGTCGAACCCCGACCTCGCGGGCGTCCTGTATCCGAACGGCATCGGTTCGGCCTTGTTCGAGCAGGAACGCAAGCGCGAAGGCGCCTTCATCGACCTGCAGATCAAGCCCACCAACGACGTGACGCTGGACCTGAGCGGCTTCCGCTCGAAGATGGAAGCCACCAACTACAACCGCAACTACCTGATCTTCCCGTCGAAGATCCTGGACGGCGGCAACGGACAGGCGC
Source organism: Rhizobacter sp. P1_G5 (assembly GCF_056405435.1). Lineage (NCBI taxonomy): Bacteria > Pseudomonadati > Pseudomonadota > Betaproteobacteria > Burkholderiales > Sphaerotilaceae > Rhizobacter > Rhizobacter sp. P1_G5. The sequence continues at coordinate 10,310 of NZ_JBFUCB010000004.1, forward strand.
CGGATCCGGGCTACGTCGTGCGCAACGGCACGCTGGTGTCCGCAACGTTCCAGAACATCGGTGTGCCCGGCCAGACGCCGGCGCAAGACAAGCAATACGGCATCGTCGACCAGATCTACCGCCCGGGTGCCAATGCGGTCAGCGACTTCTACAACCTGGATGGCAAGTGGAACGTCAACGACAAGCTGACGCTGCTGAGCAAGATCGGCACTTCGAAGGGGAAGGGTGAAACGCCGAAGCAGGCCGTCTACGAGCAGGACATCCTGAACACCGGTGCGAGCTACACGCTGCATGGCATCAGTTCACCGGCCGATGCGGCCTTGCCGGGGATCAACCAGGGCAGCTTCAACGTGCCGGGCCAGACCCGGCTCGACTGGGTCTTCGGTGCCAGCCCGGCCGCCACGAAGGACAAGGAAAACTGGGGCCAGCTCGATGGCGAATACGCCCTCGAGGCAGGGGCCGTCACCGGTCTGAAGTTCGGTGCGCGCTTCGCCGAGCACACGCGTGAGTCGACCTGGACGGCCCAGGGTCCTGGACCCGGTGCATTCGACAACCTGCCGGCCTGGAATGGCACGACCTACCCGGGCAATTTCGGCGGTGGCCTGGGTGGCGGCAACTTCCCGCACATGCCGTGGCAGCTCGATCCGGCTGCGCTCGAGGCCTGGGGCGACCAGTACTCGAACCGCGATCCGGTGTCGCGCCAGTACTGGCCGGGTGAGTTCTCGATGCGCGAGAAGAACACCGCGGCGTACGTGATGGCCAACCTGGAAGGCAACCGCTGGAGCGGCAACGTCGGCGTGCGCCTGGTCCGCACGAATGAAAACGTGTTGCAGAACGTCGCGATTCCTGCAGGCGTCGACCCGGCCACCGTGCCCGGTGCGATCACCACGTCGGCCTTCGGCCCGTTCTATCGCAACGAGGTGACCAACACCTACACCGACGTGTTGCCCAGCGTCAACCTGAAGTACGACGTGTCCAAGGACCTGGTGGCGCGCTTCGGCATCGCCAAGACCATGGCACGCCCTGACTACAGCGCACTGGCCGGTTCGGTGAGCCTGGACGAACTCACGCACACGGGCAACGGCGGCAACCCGAACCTGGAGCCCATCCGCTCGACGAACGTGGACCTCGGGCTGGAGTGGTACTTCGCTCCGCGCTCGCTGTTGTCAGCCAGCCTGTTCTACATGGACCTGAACAACTACGTCAGCTTCGGCAAGACGCAGACCCAGTACATGAACGTCCGGACGGGCGTGCTGGAAACCTTCACGATCAGCTCGCCGACCAACAGCAGCGGCAAGGTCCAGGGCTTCGAACTCTCGTACCAGCAACCGATCGGCGCCGGCTTCGGCACCATCGCGAACTACACGTACGCCGATGCCGAGGAAACCGGTGGCGGGCCGCTGGTGGGTGCTTCGAAGAACACCTACAACCTGACCGGCTACTACGAGAACGACAGCTTCAGCGCCCGCGTGAACTACAGCTTCCGCTCGAAGTTCTACAACGGCCTGGACCGCAGCACGGCGCAGTACCAGGACGACACCGACAACGTGTCGGCGTCGATCGGCTACAAGATCAACGACAACCTGACGGTCACGCTGGACGGGATGAACCTGAACAACCCGAAGCTGAAGTACTACGCGAACAACCCGGATCAGCCGACCGCGTTCTACGTGAACGGCCGCCAGTACTACCTCTCGCTGCGCTTGAAGATGTAAGTCCGAGGACGTCGAAGACAACACCGGCCTCGCAGGGGGACCGGTGCTTGGGGATCGAGGGCGGGGCAGCGATGCTCCCCCTCTTTTTTTTGACGCGGGCCGAGGACTGCGAGAATCCGGCCACTCAAAGGAAGCCGGGAGGGGCGCTTGGTCAAACGATGGCGTGCGTGGTTCGCAGGGTGGCTGCTTGCGGCGGCCTGGGCATCGCCGGCGGCGGCCCGGCTGCCGCTCGAAGCTTTCGCGCGCCTGCCGGCGATCCAGCATGTGGTCCTGTCACCGGGCGGCGACCGCTTTGCCGCCGTGCTGAACCGGGGCGATGAATCGGTGCTGGTCACGCGCGACGTCAAGGGCGGCGCGCCGGTGATCGTCGGCACGTTCGACAACAGGCTGCACCACCTGGGCGCCGTGAATTGGGTCAGCAACGAGCGCCTGATGGTGCGCGTCTACCACCTGCAGACCCAGGGCGAGGAGATCAGTGGTGCGGCCTCGCTGCTGTGGTCGGTGCGCTTCGACAACACCGATCCGGTGCGGCTGCAGTCGAACTTCTCGCTGCTGGACGTGCTGCCGGACGGTCGCCATGTGCTGGTCGAGGACGGCTCGTTGGCGCCCGATGTCTATCGCCTGGATGTCAGATCGGGCGATTCGCGACTGGTGCAGGCGGGTCGCACCGAGGTCGAGGACTGGGTGGTCGACCAGGCGCATCGCGTGCGCATCGGCATCCGGAGGGACGAGGCATCGGTGCGCATCGTCGAGAGATCGGCGGAAGGGTCCGACTGGAGGACCCTGTGGGACTTCAAGCTGCTCAGTGGCAAGGAGATCTGGCCCCTGGGGTTCGGTCGCGATCCACAGCAGCTCTATGTCCGCGCCGAGCATGAGGGGCGGCTGGCGGTCTACCGCGTCGACCTCTCCGATCCCGCGCTGGCGCTTCACCTGCTGCTCAGCGATCCGGACCGCGACATCGCCGGCTCCTTGCTGGTGTCGCCCTCCACGGGTGACGTGTTCGGCGTACGCGATGCGAGCCTGGGCGATTCCGGCCTCTACGTCTGGGATCCTGAATTGAAGGCCTTGCTGGCCCGCGTCGATCGTGCGCTCCCCGAGCGCGCCAATCGCCTGCTGCAGTTCAGTGCGGACGGGCAGAGGTACCTGATGTACTCGAGCGGCAACGGCATCCCCGGCCAATTCTTCATCGGCAACCGGCAGACCCGCGAGCTTGCCCTGCTCGCCGAGACCTATCCGGACCTCGACCCGGACCAGCTGGCCCGCAAGGAGGCGATCAGCATTCGCGCGCGCGACGGCCTCGAGCTGGGCGTCTACCTGACGCGGCCCAAGGATGCGAGCGCCGGCAAGCCCCTGCCGACGGTGTTGCTGCCGCACGGCGGCCCCGACGCCAGCGACGACGCCGACTTTGACCACTGGGCGCAATTCCTGGCCGATCGCGGCTACGCGGTGGTGCAGGTCAATTTCCGCGGATCGTGGGGCCTGGGTCGTACTTTCCGTGCCGCCGGCTTCGGCCAGCGCGGCAAGGCGATGCAGGACGACCTGACCGATGCCCTGCACTGGCTGATCGCCAAGGACATCGTCGATGCCGATCGCATCTGCATTGTCGGAGCGAGCTACGGCGGCTACGCCGCCTTGATGGGTGCAGCTCTGACGCCGGACCTCTACCGCTGCGCGGTCAGCTTTGCCGGCGTCAGCGACCAGGCCGCGATGTCGCGGCGTGCCCACCGGCGCGGCCGTGGTTTCCTGAACGATGCGATGGTGGGCTCGCCTTACATCGGARGTCCCGATCTCAAGGCCATCTCGCCGCGCTACCTGGCCCGGCAGATCCAGGCCCCGGTGCTGCTGATCCACGGCAGTGCCGACGGCATCGTGCCGGTGCAGCAGAGCGAATGGATGGCAGATGCGCTGCGCAACGCGGGCAAGCCCGTGCGCTTCGTGCGCCAAGCCTTCGGCGACCATGCGCTGAGCCACCAGCCCTACCGGATTCAGTTCTTCCAGGAACTCGAATCCTTCCTGGCGGAGAACCTGCGACCGCGGCCTTGACGGCCGCCATGTGATCACCCGCAGCCACTTACACCCCGCCACAACCCCGCACCGTTGTTTCGGGTTTCCCTCTATCCCCAACTGCACGATCTGCACTAAATTCACGCCTTGGAATCGGTTCCAAGTGGCCTGAAGAGCAACAACAGCCGTCAAATCCCGCCGCACACAAACCACCGCGCCGGTTCCTCATGCGGCGGGCGCAGCCACTGCGCCCGTGAATTCCGCCAGCCCCGCCGGGCCGGCCTTTGACGGAGATCGACATGTTGACTTCAGCAGGGATGCACCGCGTCCCCCGCCCGCGCGCGAACGGCGCCGGGTCGTGGGTGACGCTTTTCTTGTGGGCCTGCGCTGCGCTGCTCGCGGCCATCGCCTTTCCGGCCCGCGCGGCCGACTACACGCAGGGCGTTGCCGTGTCCGGCAGCACCGCGACGATCTGGTTCAAATCCACCGTCGCCACGACCTGGGTCGACACGCACTACACCGTCAACGGTGGCGGCCAGCTGAACGTGCGCATGACCTGGTCCAGCGCCAACGCGCGCTATGAGCAGGCGGTGACCAACGCGGCGCAAGGCACCGTGCTCGGCTACTCGTTCACCTACAACAACGGCAACCCGGCCTATGACACGCCGGCCTTCAGCTACACGGTGGGCGGCACGACCCCGCCGGTCGACCCGGTGCCCACCGGCATCGCCTGCTTCTACGAGAACGCCAACTACGCCGGCGCCGTGACCTGCGCCGACGCCGACAGCAGCTGGGTCGGTGGCACGTGGAACGACCGCTTCTCGTCGGTGAAGGTGCGCGCCGGCTACAAGGTGCAGCTCTTCAACGACATCAACTACGGCGGCGGTTCGGTCACGCTGACCGGCGACACGCCGAACCTCGGCAGCGTCGGTTTCAACGACCTGGCCTCGTCGTTCAAGATCACGACCAACGGCAGCACGCTGCCGACCTCGGACACGCCGGACTTCGGCCCGAACGTTTCGATCTTCGAGCCGTCGACGCCGATCGACACCATCCGCACCAAGGTCAACAGCGCCTTCGACTCGATGAACAAGAGCTCGACCGCCCAGTTCGGCGKCCAGCGCTTCACCTTCCTGTTCAAGCCGGGCACCTACAACGACCTGTGGATCAACCTGGGCTTCTACACGACGGTGGCCGGCCTCGGCGTGAACCCCGACGACGTGCGCTTCCAGAACGGTGCGCTCAACGTCGACAGCGGCTGGAACCTCGGCGACGAGAAGAACGCGACGCAGAACTTCTGGCGCTCCGCCGAGAACCTGTCGATCGTGCCGAACGGCGGCACCAACCGCTGGGCCGTCTCGCAGGCCGCACCGATGCGCCGCATCCACGTGCTGGGCAACATGACGCTGGGCCCGTCGAACATGGACGGCGGCCAGGGCTACGCGAGCGGCGGCTACATCGCCGACAGCAAGATCGACGGCCAGATCAGCTCCGGCTCGCAGCAGCAGTGGTACACGCGTGACAGCAACCTCGGCAGCTGGACCGGCGGCGTCTGGAACATGGTGTTCTCCGGCGTGCCGGGCGGCCCGGCCGCGACCACCTTCCCGCAGCCGGTGTACACGGTGCTGCCGACCACGCCGTTCTCGCGCGACAAGCCCTACCTGTACATCGACAGCGCCGGCAAGTACCGCGTGTTCGTGCCGTCGCTGCGCACCAATGCGTCCGGCGCCAGCTGGGCCAACGGCGCGACGGCCGGCAGCTCGATCCCGATGAGCCAGTTCTACGTGGCCAAGCCGGCCGACACCGCGGCGACGCTGAACCAGGCGCTGGCGCAAGGGCTGAACCTGTTCTTCACGCCGGGCACCTACCAGCTCAACGACACGATCCGCATCACGCGGGCCAACACCGTGGTGCTGGGCCTGGGCTTCCCGGCCCTGGTGCCGACGGGCGGCGTGGTGCCGATGAGCGTGGCCGATGTCGACGGCGTCAAGATCGCCGGCCTGCTGTTCGATGCCGGCACCGTGAACAGCCAATCGCTGCTGACGGTCGGCCCGACGGGGGCCGCGAACAACCACGCGGCCAACCCGATCAGCATCCACGACATCTTCTTCCGCATCGGCGGCGCGGTGTCGGGCAAGGCGACCAACAGCCTGATCGTGAACAGCCACAACACGATCATCGACCACATCTGGGCCTGGCGCGCCGACCACGGCATCGCCGCGACCGGCTGGGGCATCAACACCGCCGACACCGGCGTGGTCGTGAACGGCAACGACGTGCTGGCCACCGGCCTGTTCGTCGAGCACTACCAGAAGTACGAAGTGATCTGGAACGGCCAGAACGGCAAGACGATCTTCTTCCAGAACGAGTTCCCGTACGACCCACCGAGCCAGACCACCTGGCGCAGCGACGCGGTGGGCTATGCCGCGTACAAGGTGGCCGATTCGGTGACGACGCACGAGCTGTGGGGCGGCGGCGCGTACTGCTTCTTCAACATCAACCCGCAGATCCACGCCGGTCGCGGCTTCGAGGTTCCAGCCACGCCGGGCGTCAAGCTGCACAGCGTGCTGACGGTCTCGCTGGGCGGCGTGGGCGTGATCGACCACGTGGTCAACAACACCGGCGCGGCGGCACAAGGCGTGTCGACGATCCCGGTGAACGTGATCAACTTCCCGTAAGCGCCGCAGGCGCCTGAAGCGCGGCCCGTCGCTGTGAAGCGGCGGGCCGTTTTCTTTGGCGGGCGCTCAGGGCCGGCCCGCGGCCGGCGAGAACGGCCGGCGCGCGCCGCCGGTGCGGCGGTCGGCCTTGTCGGTCACGCGGCCCATCGCACTCATCGTGCGGCCCTGCGCTTCGAGCAGCTGCAGGCTGTGGGCCAGCACATCGATCTGCGCCGCGTCGAGCGCGGCCAGCAGCTCGGTGTTGAGCTGCGCGATGCGCGGGAACAGCTGCTCGTACAGCTGGCGGCCGCTGTCGGCCAGGCTCAGGTGCACGACGCGCTTGTCGGCAGCACTGCGCCGGGAGTTCACGAGCCCCTTCTTCACCAGGCCCTGCAGCGCGCGCGAGGTGCGCACGCGGTCGAGCTGCAGGCGCTCGGCCAGCGCCGACGAAGTGATCTCGTCGATCGGGTACAGGCTCGCCACCATGCCCCATTCGCGCCGCGTGATGCCGAAGCCGCCCTCGACCAGGCGCGTGACCATGCCGCCGCTGGCGCGCACGACGCGGGCCAGCCGGTACATCAGCAGGTCGTCGAGGCCCTGCGGCGCGAGCAGGGATCGGGCGGTGACGGGAGCGGTCATCGGACTGTGTCGTGATTCGCACGCGGCATCGATGCGTGCAGATGATGGATTAGATCAACCATCGGGCCGTCACCTAGATTCGCACCAAGTGACGGAGGGTTGAATGCGTTCCTTGCTCTCATGGCGCCTGGTCGCCGGATTCAGTGTCGCACTGGCCTCCTGGGGCGTCCAGGCGGCCGCGCTGGACGGCACGCTGACGCTGGTCGTCGGCTATGCACCGGGCGGCGGCTCGGACCGTGTCGCCCGCGTCATCGGCGACAAGCTGCACAGCGCACTCGGCGTGACGGTGGTGGTCGAGAACGTGGCCGGCGCCGGTGGGCGCATCGCCGCGCAGCAGGTGCGCCGCGCGGGCGCGAACCAGAACGTGCTGATGCTGGGCAACCCGGCCGTGATGGTGGTGGCGCCGCTCGTCTTCAAGGATGTGGGCTACGACCCGGACAAGGATTTCGTGCCGGTCTCGCGCGTGGCCGACTACCAGTTCGCGGTGGCCGTGGGCCGCGAGGTGCCGGTGCGCGAGTGGCCGCACCTGGTGGCCTGGCTCAAGGCCAATCCCGAGAAGGCCAACTTCGGCGTGCCCGCGGCCGGCAGCCTGCCGCACTTCTTCGGCCTGATGCTGGGCGATGCGGTGAAGGTCGCACCGCAGATCGTCAGCTACCGGGGCTCGGCGCCGCTGGCCAACGACCTGCTGGGCGGCCAGCTGCCGGTGGCGATCGACACGCTGGACGCGCTCTATGCCCAGCATGCGGCCGGCAAGGTGCGCATCCTGGCGATGTCGGGCACGCAGCGCGCGGGCTTCGCGAAAGACATCCCGACGTTCCGCGAGGCCGGCTTCAACGTCGCCGCCACCGGCTGGAATGCCTTCTTCGCACCGGCATCCATGCCGCCGGCCAAGGTCCAGCTGCTCGGCCAAGCGATCCGCACCGCGATGCAGGACGAGTCGGTGCGCAAGGCCTTCGAAACCATGTACCTGACACCGGTGCTCAGCACGCCGGCCGAGACGGCGCAGATGCTGAAGACCTTCCGCGCGCAGTGGGAGCCGGTGGTCAAGCGGGCGGGCTTCGTGCCCTGATCACCACGACAACGGGAGACAACCCTTGAACTTGCCCCTCCTCTGGCGGCCGCTGGCCGCCTGCTGTCTCGTGCTCGCGACTTCGGCCGCTGCGGCGCAGGCGCTGAACGAGCCGGTCACGCTCGTCGTCGGCTATGCGGCCGGCGGCAGCACGGACCGCGCGGCCCGCGTGGTGGCCGAGCACCTCGGCAAGAAGCTCGGGGTGGCGGTGACGGTCGACAACCGCCCCGGCGACGGCGGGCGGCTCGCCGCGCAGCAGCTCAGCCACACGCCGGCCAACCAGAACCTGCTGCTGCTGGCCAACCCCGCGGTGATGGTGGTGGCCCCGATCGTCTTCAACAAGGCGGCGGGCTACGACGCCGACAAGGATTTCGTGCCGGTGTCGCAGGTGACCAGCTACGACTTCGCGATCGCCGTCGGCCCCGCGGTGCCGCTGGACCGGCTGATGTTCCTCGTCAGCTGGCTGTGGGCCCATCCGCAGGACACCCGATTCGGCGTGCCGGCCACCGGCAGCCTGCCGCACTTCTTCGGCCTGATGGCGGGCGACGCCCTCAGCATCAAGCCGCAGATCGTCGGCTACAAGGGGTCGGCGCCGCTGCTGGCCGACGTGGTCGCCGGCAAGGTGCCGATCGCCATCGACACGCTGGATTCGCTGTACCCGCAGCACGTCGCCGGCAAGGTCCGCATCCTGGCGGTGTCGGGCACGCAGCGTGCGAGCTTCGCGAAAGACATCCCGACCTTCCGCGAGGCCGGCATGAAGGTCGACGCCGCCGGCTGGAACGCCTTCTTCGCGCCCAGCTCGATGCCGCCGGCCAAGGTGCAGCTGCTCGGCCAGGCGATCCACGACGTGATGCAGGAGCCGGCCGTCCAGCAGGCCTTCAATGCGCTGTTCCTGGCCCCGGTGGTCAGCACGCCGGCGGACACCGCGAAGATGGTCAAGGCCTTCCGCGAGCAGTGGGAGCCGGTGGTGCGCCGCTCCGGCTTCGCGCCCTGAGACGAGGTGAGCGAGTCCACGATGCCGCGCAATGTCCTGTTCATCATGGCCGACCAGCTCCGGCGGGATCACCTGGGCTGCTACGGCCACCCCTGGCTGCGCACGCCCCACATCGATGCGCTGGCGCGCCGCGGCGTGCGCTTCGAGCAGGCCCACGTCAATTCCGGTGTCTGCGGGCCCTCGCGGATGAGCTACTACACCGGCCGCTACCCGTCGAGCCATGGCGCCACCTGGAACCGCGTGCCGCTGTCGATCGGCGAGCTGACGCTCGGCGATTACCTGCGCGGCGCGGACCGGCGCGTCGTGCTGGCCGGCAAGTCGCATGTCATCCCGGACCGCGAGGGCCTGGCGCGGCTGCACCTCGACGGCGGCAGCGAGCTCGCGGCCCTGCTCGAACGCGGCGGCTTCGAGGAGATCGACCGCTACGACGGCCACCACACGCCCGGCGCCGAAAGCGGCTATCCGGCCTTCCTGCGTTCCCACGGCTATGCCGGCGCCGACCCCTGGAGCGACCACGTGATCTCGGCCGTCGACGCGAACGGCCAGGTCGTCAGCGGCTGGCACATGCGCAACGTGCACCTGCCCGCGCGCGTGCGCGAAGAGCATTCGGAGACGGCCTACATGACCGACCAGGCCATGCGCTTCATGTCGCGCGTGGGCGACGAGCCGTGGGTGCTGCACCTGAGCTACGTGAAGCCGCACTGGCCCTACATGGCACCGGCCCCGTACCACGCGCTCTACACGCCCGACCAATGCCTGCCGGTGCTGCGCACCCAGGCCGAGCTGCGCGACGCGCATCCGGTGCTGGCCGCCTACCGCGAGAGCGAGGAGAGCCGCAGCTTCTCGATGGACGAGTGCGTGCGCACCGTGCGGCCGGCCTACCAGGGCCTGGTCCACCAGCTCGACGACCACCTCGGCCGGCTGTTCGAGCACATGGACCGGCTCGGCGTGCTGCACGACACGCTGATCGTCTTCACCGCCGACCATGGCGACTTCCTCGGCGATCACTGGCTGGGCGAGAAGGAACTGTTCTACGACATGGTGCAGCGCGTGCCGCTGATCGTGGTCGATCCGTCGCCCGCGGCCGACGCCACGCGGGGCAGCGTCGACCCGCGCTTCGTCGAGAGCGTGGACATCGTGCCGACCGTGCTGGAGGCGCTCGGCATCGAACGCCCGGCGCACCGCCTCGAAGGCGAGAGCCTGCTGCCGCTGCTGCACGGCGGCACGCCGGCCTGGCGCGACAGCGTGTACTCGGAGCTCGACTACAGCTTCAAGCAGGCGCGGCTGCGCCTGGGCAAGAGCCCGCAGAACGCGCGCGCCTGGTCGCTGCGCACGGCGCGCTGGCGCTACGTGTACTGGCTCGACGAACCCGAGCAGCTCTACGACCTGCAGTCGGATCCCGACGAGATGCACGACCTGGGCCGCGACGCGGGGACGCTCACCCGGCGCATCGAGTTGCGCACGCAGCTGTTCGACTGGCTCGCGCGCCGCAAGCGGCGCACCACGGTCAGCGATGCGGTGGTCGAGCGCGGGACCCACGCGCACAAGCGCGCCGGCGTGTACTTCGGACAGTGGTAGGCCCCTGGCGGCCGGCCCCGTGCGGGCGCACACTACGACCAGGTTCGTAGCGGGGAGCAGCTGCCATGACCACCGTCGCCGACATCCTCAAGGCCAAGGTCGACACGACCRTCCACACGATCGACCCCGCCGAGTCGGTCTATGACGCGCTGCGCCTGATGGCGCAGGCGAACGTCGGCGCGCTGGTGGTCGTCGAGGACGATCGCGTGGTCGGCATCGTCAGCGAACGCGATTACGCCCGCAAGGTGGCGCTGAAGGGCCGCGCGTCGCGCGAGACGCCGCTGCGCGACATCATGGCCAGCCCGGTGATGTACGTGCACCCGCGCCACACCAGCGAGGAATGCATGGCGCTGATGACCGACAACCGGCTGCGCCACCTGCCCGTGATGGAGAGCGGCAAGCTGATCGGCCTGGTCTCGATCGGCGACCTGGTGAAGAACATCATCTCCGAGCAGAAATTCATCATCGAGCAGCTGGAGCACTACATCGCCGGGGACCATTCCTGACCGGCCAGCGCATGGTCGGCCAGCAGCAGCGCGAACAGGCCGAACAGGTAGGCGATCGAATAGCGGAACACCGGCATCGCCAGCCGCACGTCGCGGCGCAGGCGCCATGCCAGCATGACGAAACGCCCGCCGAGCAGCATCGCGCCGGCCAGGTAGGGCAGGCCGCTCATGCCGATCGCGAACGGCAGCGCCGTGATCAGCACCAGGGCCACGGTGTAGTGCAGGATGCGCGCCGACGTGAAGGCGACGCCGTGGGTCACCGGCAGCATCGGCACCTCGGCGCGCGCATAGTCGTCGCGGCGGTGGATCGCCAGCGCCCAGAAGTGCGGTGGCGTCCACACCAGGATGATCAGGAACAGCAGCAGCGCGCCCGGGTCGAGCTGGCCGGTCACGGCGACCCAGCCGAGCAGCGGCGGGGCCGCGCCCGCCGCCCCGCCGATGACGATGTTCTGCGGCGTGCTGCGCTTCAGGAACATGCTGTAGATCACCGCGTAGCCGACCAGCGACGCGAAGGTCAGCGCGGCGCACAGCGGGTTCGTGAAGACCAGCAGGAACACCATGCCGCCCAGCCCCAGCCCCGTCGCGAACACGATCACCTGCCCGGCGCGCACCGTCCCGCGCGGCAGCGGCCGGCCGCGCGTTCGCGCCATGACCGCGTCGATGCGCCGGTCGACCAGGTGGTTGACGGCCGCCGCGGCGCCGGCCACCAGGCCGATGCCCAGCGAGCCGAAGACCAGCGCCCGCCATGGCAACGCCCCGCGTGTCGACAGCAGCATGCCGACGAGGACGGTGAACAGCATCAGCGCGACGACGCGCGGCTTGGTCAGCTCCAGGTAGCTGCGCCAGGGCGCGCGGGCGGCCGGGACGGAGGCGATGGTGTCGATGGGGCAGCCCTCAGCGGAAGAAGAGCAGGCGCGTCAGGTGCGTGTGGCCGGCCTCGGACGCCATCAGCCCGACCAGCACCAGCAGGCACAGCGGCGGCAGCAGGATCGCGCAGATCAGCGCCAGCCGCTCCCAGGCCAGGTGCATGAAGACCGCGACGATCAGCCCCGCCTTCAGCAGCATGAAGACCACGATCAGGGTCCAGCGCAGCAGCCCCTGGAAATGGAAGTAGTCGACGCCGTACGACAGCGTGCTGAGCACGAACAGCAGCGCCCATATCTTGAGGTACAGGCCGATCGGATGCTGTTGCCCGGTTCCCGTCGTCATGGCACACCTCACCACAGGTAGAACAGCGCGAAGATGAAGACCCACACCAGGTCGACGAAGTGCCAGTACAGGCCGGCGATCTCGACGATCTGGTAGTTGCCGCCGTCGTAGCGGCCGCGCAGCAGGCGCACCGCGATCACGACCAGGTAGATCACGCCGGCCGTGACGTGCAGGCCGTGGAAGCCGGTGATCATGAAGAAGGTCGAGCCGAACTGCGCCGCCCCCATCGGGTTGCCCCAGGGCCGCACGCCTTCGAGGATCAGCTTGGTCCATTCGAAGGCCTGCATGCAGACGAACATCTCGCCGAAGCCGGCGGTGATGAACATCAGCGCCGCGGCATTGACGCGGTCGCGCCGGTACGCGCAGTTCACCGCCATCGCCATCGTGCCGCTGCTGGTGATCAGCACGAAGGTCATGATCGCGATCAGCAGCAGCGGCACGTCGGCGCCGCCGACGTGCAGCGCGAACACCTGGCTCGGGTTGGGCCAGGGCACCGTGGTCGAGGTGCGCACCGTCATGTAGCCGGTCAGGAAGGAGCCGAAGATGAAGGTGTCGCTGAGCAGGAAGAACCACATCATCGCCTTGCCCCAGGCGACGTGGAACGCCTGGCGGTCGGACGACCAGTCGGTGACCAGCCCGCGCCAGCCGAGCGGTGGCGCTGCGCCGGGGTCGTGGATGACGGCACTCATGGTGTCACCCCCTGCCGCAGATGAACCGGACCACGTCCGGCGTCAGCCCGCCGAGGGCGGCGAACAGCACCGCCCACACGGCCAGCAGGAAGTGCCAGTAGCGCGCGCACAGCGCGATGCGCCGCGCCACGCGCGCCGGCTCGGGCGGCGGCGACGCCGCGGCGGGCATCGTCGAGGCCCAGGCGACCAGCCCGCCGAGCACGTGCAGCCCGTGCAGCGCCGTCAGCACGTAGAAGAAGCTGGCGGCCGGGTTGCCGGCCAGCCCCACGCGCGCGGCCAGCAGCGATTGCCAGGCCCACAGCTGCACGCCGATGAAGGCCATCGCGCACACGCCRCCGGCCAGCAGCAGGCTGCGCGCGGCCGGCCAGCGCGCGCTGCGGGCGGCCGCGGCGGCGCGTTGCAGCAGCAGGCTGCCGGCCAGCAGCAGCGCGCTGCTCAGCCACAGCTGCCGCGGCAGCGCGAGCGTCGACCAGTCGGCGGCGCCGTCCATGCGCATCACGTAGGCCGACAGGAAGAGCGCGAACAGCGTGCTCGCGACCGCGATGAACACCCACAGGCCGGTGTCCAGTGCGCGCGCGGCGGGCGAGTCGTCGACGGCCGGGGATCCGAGCACGGCGCTGTTCATCTCGACACCTCCCTGGCTTGTCCGGGCGGGTCGGGCGGCTCGGGCTCCTGGCCACCGGCGTCGAGCGGCGCATCCTGCGCGATGAAATCCTGCGGCGCGCCCGGCACGCTGTAGGCATAGGCCCAGCGGTGCACCACCGGCAGCCGCGGCCCCCAGTTGCCGTGCACCGGCGGGGTGTCCGGCGTGGCCCATTCCAGCGACGCGGCGCGCCAGGGGTTGGGGTCGGCGCGGCGGCCGCGGAACGCGCTCCAGACCAGGTTGAAGACATACACCAGCTGCGCCGCCCCCACCGTCAGCGCGACCACCGTAATGAACACGTTCAGCGCGTGCGCCGAGGCCGGGATGAACTGGTAGTTCTCGTAGTGGTAGTAGCGCCGCGGCATGCCGAGCACGCCCAGGTAGTGCATCGGGAAGTAGATCAGGTAGGTGCCGATGAAGGTGACCCAGAAGTGGAACCTGCCGAGGCGGTCGTCCAGCATGCGGCCGGTCACCTTCGGGAACCAGTGGTAGATGCCGCCGAACACCACCAGCAGCGGCGCCACGCCCATCACCATGTGGAAGTGGGCCACCACGAAGTAGGTGCCCGACAGCGGGATGTCGACGCTGACGTTGCCGAGGAACAGCCCGGTCAGCCCGCCGCTCAGGAAGGTGAGGATGAAGGCGAGCGTGAACAGCATCGGCACCGTCAGGTGCAGGTCGCCGCGCCACAGCGTGAGCACCCAGTTGTAGACCTTGATCGCGGTGGGCACGGCGATGATCAGCGTGCTGGTCGCGAAGAAGAAGCCGAACCACGGGTTCATGCCGCTGACGAACATGTGGTGCGCCCACACCACGAAGCTCAGGGCCCCGATGACGACGATCGCCCAGACCATCATGCGGTAGCCGAAGATCGCCTTGCGCGCGTGCACGCTGATCAGGTCGGAGACGATGCCGAAGGCCGGCAGCGCGACGATGTAGACCTCGGGGTGGCCGAAGAACCAGAACAGGTGCTGGAACAGCAGCGGGCTGCCGCCCTTGTAGTCGGTGACCTGCCCCATCGAGACCAGGGCCGGCATGAAGAAGCTGGTGTGCAGGGTCTTGTCGAGCAGCATCATCACGCCGCTGACGAACAGCGCCGGGAAGGCCAGCAGCGCGAGGATGGTGGCGACGAAGATGCCCCACACGGCCAGCGGCATGCGCAGCAGCGTCATGCCTTCGCAGCGTGCCTGCAGCACCGTGGTGACGTAGTTGAGCCCGCCCATCGTCGTGGCGACGATGAAGATCAGCAGCGACACCAGCATCAGCACGATGCCGCCCTCGAAGCCCGGCGTGCCGGGCAGGATGGCCTGCGGCGGGTACAGCGTCCAGCCCGCGCCGGTGGGCCCGCCCGGCACGAAGAAGCTCGCGAGCAGCACCAGCACCGACAGCAGGTAGACCCAGAAGCTCAGCATGTTCATGTACGGGAACACCATGTCGCGCGCACCGACCATCAGCGGGATCAGGTAGTTGCCGAAGCCGCCGAGGAACAGCGCCGTGAGCAGGTAGATCACCATGATCATCCCGTGCATGGTGACGAACTGGTAGTAGCGCTCGGCGTTGATGAAGGCGAACTGGCCCGGGAAGCCGATCTGCAGCCGCATCAGGTTGGACAGCAGCAGGCCGATCAGCCCGACCACGATGGCCGTGCTCGCGTACTGGACCGCGATCACCTTGTGGTCCTGGCTCCACACGTACTTCGTGATGAAGGTCTGCGGGGCGTGGTGCGCACCGGTGTCGACGTAGCTCATGACGGTTTGCCGTTCGATCGGATGTAGGCCACCAGGGCCGCCAGTTCCTCGTCGGTCAGCTCGATCTGCGGCATGACCTGGGCGAAGCCCTTCACGGCGCGTGCCTTCGGGTTGCGGATGAAGTCCTTCAGGTAGGCCTCGTCGACCAGCGCGGTGGATCCGTCGACCATCGTCTCGGTCTTGCCGAACAGGCCCTTCCAGGTCGGCCCGACACCGGGGCTGCCGTCGACCGTGTGGCAGGCCACGCAGCCCTTGGTCTGGGCCAGCGAGCGGCCCAGCGCGGCCGGCGTGCCGGTGCCTGCGGCAGCCGGCGCGGCGGYGGCCTGCGTCGCCGCGAAGGTGGGCTGCTGCTTCAGCCAGGCCTGGAACGCCGCGTCATCCTCGACCACGACGTAGCCGCGCATGTCGGGGTGGCCGACGCCGCACAGCTGCGCGCACATCGATTCGAAGCGCCCCGGCTGCGTCGGCGTGAACCAGAACGAGCTCACCTGCCCCGGCACGATGTTCATGCGTGCGCGGAACTGCGGCACGAAGAAGTCGTGCAGCACGTCGTGCGAGCGCAGCAGCACCTTCACCGGGTGGCCGATGGGCAGGTGCACCTCGTTGCCGAGCACGATGACGTTGTCCTGCCCGGCGGCATCGGCCGGGTCGAGCCCGAGCGGGTTGCTGCCGCTGACGAAGCGCGCGTCGCTGCCGCCCAGCTTGCCGCTCGCGCCCGCCAGGCGGAAGCGCCACTGCCACTGCTGGCCGACGATCTCGAGCAGCCGCGCATCGGCGGGCGGGTGCACGTAGTCGGCATACACCACCAGCCCCGGCGCCAGCAGGCCGGCGATGCCCAGCGTCGTGACGCCGATCAGCCAGCGCTCCAGGCGCTTGTTCTCGGGCTCGTACGCGGCGCGCTGGCCGGCGCGGTGCCGGAAGCGCCAGACGGTGTAGGCGACGAACAGGTTGATGACGACGAAGAACAGCCCGGTGATGGCCAGCGTGATGGTCAGCGTGTCGTCCATCTGCTTCCAGTTGGACGCGAGCGGCGTCGTCCACCACGGCGTGACGAGGTGGAACAGCACCGACGCGACGACGAGCACCAGCAGGACGAGGGCGATGACCATGGCCGGCGTTCAGTGGCCGGGCGGCGGGGACTGGCGGCGCCGCGCCAGCTTCCAGTACAGCAGCGACGCCGTGACACCGAACAGCAGGTGGGCCGCGAACGTGCCCCAGCCGCGCAACTCCACCAGCCAGGGGAACACCTGCGTGGCCACGTGGAAACTCGCCAGGTAGAGCAACGCGCCGAACACCAGGCCGACGACCGCGAGCGCGAGCGGCCCGGTGTCGTAGCGGAAGCCGGCGCTGATGAAGCCGAGCACCATGCCGAACGCAGTGCCCAGCACGTAGTGGGTGGCGAGCGCCACCGCCACGATGCCCACGCTGAACGACTCGGAGGCGTGGCCGGTGTCCGAACCGAGCGCGATCGCCGCGACCAGCTGCGAGATGCGCCACGGCCCCATGCTGCCGGCAGCGGCCGCCCAGAGGAGTTCCAGCACCATCAGGACCGCGCCGGCGGCAAAGCCGGACACCGCGGCGGCGGACCAGTCAGGTTCCCGCCGCTCCCAGCGATGCAGATGCAATCGATGTTCCATCGTCACCTCCATGCGGGAGGCGCCGTCGAATGGCAGCCCGGATCAGGGAAACGCCGGGATGTTCGGCTCCACGCCTTCCAGATGYGCTTCCGGGTGCAGGGTTTGCAAGCGGGATTCGATGTCGTCGACGCGCGAGCGCGGCACGTCGACCATCAGCAGGATCTGGCCTTGCTCGATGGCGGACTCGAAGCGCTTGAGCCGGTGATTGGGGGTGGAGATGCCGATCAGGCTGGACGACCAGGCCCCGAAGCCCGCGCCGACGATCGCCAGCACGGCGACCATGCCCCATTCCGGCGAGTCGCCGAAGAGCGGGAAGAACAGCGCGACGATCACGCCCAGCACGGCACCGGCGGCGCCGCCGATGACGAGGCCGGCCTGCGCCGAACGCACCACGTCGGAGGTCTGCAGCAGGTTGGCCGGATGCAGGCCGGTCAGGACCTCACCCTCGCGGGCGACGAAGTGGATGTGCGGCTCGGAGATCCGGGCGAGCAACAAGTCATCCATCGTCCGCCGGGCGCTGGCCAGGTCGGGCAACAGCCAATAGATGCGTCTGCGCATGGCCGCCTCCTTGTGCAGTTTGCGAAGCGATTGGCGATCACCGTACTCCCATTCGGGGCGATCGGCAAGCGGGCACAACCCAGCGTCGCGCGTCTCTCGTGCGTCTCAGCGCGCAGGCAGCTTGCACGCCGCCACGCGGTTGACCTGGATCTGCGAACCGCCGGCGCTGTAGGCCCACAGCACGTCGCCATTCGGGGCCGTGACCATGTCCTGGAACTGATCGATCGCCAGGCCGGACGCAACCGGGCCTTCGACGAGCTTTCCATCCGACGCGTTCGCCACCGCCAGCATCAGCGCGCCGCCCGACTTCCATCCCAGCAGCAGCCTGTCGCTGCCGAGCGCGGCCAGGTAGGGGCGGAATGGGTAGCTGGCGTCGAGGCCGGTGGCCGCGCCGATGCCGAGTTGCTGGACCGGTGCCGTGCCGCGGTTCGGCAGCTTCGCGAGCTGCAGCGACAGCCCGCCGGTGGCCGCGGGCTGGATGAAGTTCATCCAGAAGCCGTCGCTCGCGCCCACCAGGCCACCGAGTGCGCGCTGCGTCGGATCGGTGCCGGCCAGCCACTGCAGCGTGTCGGCTGCGGCCGACGGCGTGGCCAGGCGCGCCTGCTGCATCGCGTTCGGGTAGGCGTCGCCGTGGCAGGTCGCGCCCCACTGCGTGCCGTTCCAGGCGGTGCGCACCGACCAGCTGTGGCTGCAGCCCCAGTCCCAGCCGCCGGCCACCGCCTTGCCGTTCGCGTCGACGAACTTCAGCGTGTCGCCGGCATGGATGTCGACCTCGCCGGYGACGTTCGGGCGCGCGGTGGACATCGCCGAGCGGTAGTAGATGCCGATCGTCGAGCCGTCGGTGGCGAGCCGCGCGGTGTGCCCGTACCACCAGATGAACTGCGCACCGACGCTGTCGACGTTGCCCTTCTTCGTCAGCGTGGTGCGCGACAGCAGGGCGCCATCGCCGCCGACGCGCACCAGGTCCATCCTGCCGCAGACGTTCTTGTCGGGCGTGCTGCTGCCGCGGCAGTACTTGGGCGAGTAGATGTCCGGGTCGTCGGCGACGACCGCCAGCGCCGCGCCGCCGGGCGTCGCGAGGATGGCATGCACTTCCAGGCCGRCCACGCCGGGCAGCGCGCGATCGAGGCTGTCCGTGGCCGTCAGTGCGGCCATGCGGATGGACGCGGCGCTGCGGTCGGTCCAGGCCAGCCAGGCGCTGCCGTCGCTGCGCGGCGCGATCACCGCGGGCGTGTACTCGTCGTTGGGGGCCGCGTTGCCGCCCACGGTCACCGAGCTCGCGCGCAGCCGCTGCGACAGCGGGTCGCATGCTGCGGGCGCGGGTGCGGGGGCCGGAGATGGCGCAGGTGCAGGTGCTGGAGCTGGAGCTGGAGCTGGAGCTGGAGCTGGAGCTGGAGCTGGAGCTGGAGCTGGAGCTGGAGCGGGGGCCGGAACTGGCGCGGGCGCTGGCGAAGGAGCGGGTGCGGGGTCGGACGAGCTGCCGCCGCAGGCCGCCAACGCGGCCAGCAAGGCGAGTGCGCCGGGGCGGGTCATGTTCTTCATGGGAATTGCGCCTTGCCTTGCACGACGACACCACCCGCGGGTTCGGGCAGCGTGTCGAGCAGCGTCGCTCCGCCCAGCGCGGTGACGCGCACCTGGAGCGGCCCCGCCGCGATCTCGGCCGGATGGACGAAGTAGTTGTAGTCGGTGCGCGCGACGCTGCCGGCGACGGGCGAGGTGGCCGCGCTGTCGCTTCCGCCACCCCCTCCGCCGCAGGCGGCCAGCGCCGTGGCCATGATGCCGGCGACCCACCGGCCCGCGCGCCGGTTCACGGCGCGACCGTCAGCTTGCCGGACCCTGCCGATGCCTTGACGGATGCTTTCACGCTGCTGGCCGGCAGCAGCGCGCTGGCGTAGGCGTACGGCACGGTCCAGCCGACGCTGGTGCTGAAGCTGCACTGGCTCGTGTCCAGCGCCGCACCGTTCAGCAGCGAGCCGCTCTCCTTGATCGCGCCGGTCTTGCTCGACGAGCCGGGGTTCTTCAGCACGCTGGTGCAGCCGCTGGCGCCCTGGATGTCGAACGCGTTGTTCTCCGAGATGATCTTCGCCTTGTAGGCCACGCCGATGCTGTACTGGTGCGCGTACACCGGGTGCGACTTGCTGCCTTCGAAGTAGTTGTTGTAGACGTGCACGCTGCCGAAGCGCACGCGCGGCGCGCGCTCGGTGATGTTGCTGAACAGGTTGCCGTGGAAGGTGACCGTCAGGTGCGTGTCGTCGCTGGTCGTGCTGTCGGACGAGCCGATCAGGTTGTTCTTGTCGTGCTGGTCGAAGACGTTGTTCGACACGGTCACGTAGTCGGAACCGTTCTTCACGTCGAGCGCGCCGTCGTGGCACTGCTTGACCTTGCCGTTCTCGACCGGCGACAGGTCGTCGGTCTGCGGTGCGTCGGTGAAGCTGTTGTGGTCGATCCAGACGTGGGTCGAGCCGTCGACCGTGATGCCGTCGTACTGCGAGTTCCAGTTGCCGGCATCGCCGTCGTTCGGGTCCCACACCGGGCCGACATCGCAGGGGTTGACGATGCGCAGGTTGCGGATGATGACGTTCTGCACGCCGCTGACCTGCAGGTAGGCGTTGACCAGCCCGGCGTCGCTGCCGGCGCCGATGAGGGTGGTGTTGCTCTTCAACGCGAGCCGGGCGCGTGCCTTCTGGTCGGTGGTGTTCGCGAACGCGCCGCCGTTGTCGGCCGCGGCCATGTCGATGCGGCCGACCACCTTGACGATCGTCGCGGCACTGCCGCCGGCCTTCAGCGCGGCCAGCAGTTCGGTGGCGGTCGTGACCTTGTAGACGGCCGAGGCGGTGGCGGTCGAGCCGCCGCTGGTGCCGCCGGCCTGGCTGGCCCAGCCGGTGGTCGGTGCCACGTCGCGGCTGTTGTCGCCGGAGGCGGATGCGGGGGCCGGCGCAGGGGCCGGTGCAGGTGCGGGTGCGGGTGCGGGTGCAGGTGCAGGTGCAGGTGCAGGTGCAGGTGCAGGTGCCGGCGAAGGGGCGGGTGAAGACGCGGGTGCAGGTGAGGGCGCTGGAGCCGGGGCCGGGGCCGGCGAAGGCGCAGGTGTCGGCGCGGGCGCAGCGGATGCGCTCGCCGGGGTGTCGGTCGACTCGTCATTGCAGCCGGCGAGCAGCGCGGCGGCAAAAAGGGCGGGGAGCAGTGTTCGCATGGGGGCCTCGGGTCCGGACTCGTGTTCAGCAACGATTGTGTGAAGCACGACACCGCGAGACTTGACGGAACTCTGAACAGGCGACGAACGGCGCCCATGCGTTGGCAGCACGAGACGCCGTGCAACGGGATGCAAGCGAGGACGGCCTGCAGCTCGCCGGAATGACAGGACCGGTCGTCCCGATTCGTCGCATGGCTCACAACTTGAAACCGAAGTCCCCGGCCGCGTCACCACGTCGACGTCGAGGCCATGTTGAGACCTTCCGTGTGCCGCGTGGCGCCTGTCACATCCACTGACGATGGTCATCGATTCATCAACTGTCGGTCAAGCCGCGCCGCGCCTGCGCACGTAGCCTCGCTCGCATGTTGTTGACATCCCTCGATCCTGTGAATCCAATTTCTTCGCGCCTGTCCGCGCTGGCCCTCGCATCGATCCTCGCACTGGCCGCGCTCGCAGCCTGCGGCGGCGGCTCGGGCTCGAGTGACGGCGCCACCGCACAAGGCGAGTCGGCCGGCAGCGGCGGCGCCGCCGACATCACCGCCGCCATCCTGGCCAACGCCAATGTCGTGCTGACCGGCGATGCGGTGATCCGGCTGCCGGCAGGCGTCAGCACCTACACCGGGGTGATCTCCGGCCAGGGCCGGCTCACGCTCACGCCGGCCGGCGGCAGCGCCAGCCCCGGCACGCTGGTGATCACGCAGGCCAGCACCTTCACGCTGCCCGACGCGCAGCAGGTGCAGGTGGTCACGAAGAAGACCTGGCCCGGTGCCGGCTACCAGCTCGAGATCGCCGGCAGCAACCCGCCGGTGCTGACCATCGATGCCGGCGCCACGCTGCAGATCGGCACCAACAGCAGCGCCGACAACAACCCGAACATCATCGCCACCTCCGACAGCAAGAACCCGGCGAGCGTGGTGAACGGCGAGGTCAACCTCGACAACATCCTGAACAACGGCCGCCTCGTGCTGAAGAGCGCGAACTTCATCCGCCTCGGGCAGGTCAGCGGCAGCGGATCGATCTCGCAGCTGCCCGACGTGTGGGGCGGCAACACGCTGGGCGGCGCCAGCAGCTTCTCGGGCGTGCTGTCGCTGAGCGCCGGGCAGGACTTCGGCAGCAACCACGTCGCCGCGGCGCTGCCGAATGCGAAGGCGGTGCTCAACGAAGGCTCGTGGCTGGTGTGGAGCCCGCCGGGCAGCGTCGTCACCGTCAGGCAGGACATCTTCGAGGCGGCCTTCGGCGGCGACATCAACTTCCACCCGATCGGCAACTCGACGATCGTGATGAGCGGCGTCTACGGCCACACCGACAACAGCCCGCACGGCAGCCCGAACCTGGTCGATCCCGGCCTGAGCGACCCTGGCCTGAACCTGGCCAAGGTGATCTACCGCGGCGGCGCGAACGCCGTCAACGGCAACGATGCCAGCTACCGCGGCATCAACATCGAGGCCGGCGGCACCGTGCAATGGGGCGACGGCACGCACAACCGCTTCTTCCTGCCGTCGGCACCGTCGCCGGCGGCGGTGAACCCACCGGCCGGCAAGAAGAACGCGTACATCAACCTGCACCGCGGCGGCACGCTGGCCTTCAACTACAACGGCCCGGTGACGCTGAACGTCGGCATCACCGGCGGCGGTGGCGGGCCGGACAAGAGCGAGACCACCGGCGCCGGCAACGTCACGGTGATGGGCACGCCGGGCAACGACGTCACCTTCGCGCAGCCGCAGAACTACCACGGCATCACCACCATCGGCGCGAAGGCCGTGCTGCGCCTGGGCACCGGCCAGCCGGTGCCGCTGAACTACATCACCATCAACGCCGACAAGAACACCCGCAGCACGCTGCTGCAGGCCACCTACAGCGGCGACGCCAGCCTGCTGCCGGCGGCCGCCGGCGATGCGATCGTCAACGACGGCCAGCTGGTGGTGCAGAACACCTCGACGGACATCGCGTTGTCCAACATCAGCGGCAGCGGCAGCCTGCTGCAGCGCGGCAGCGCCACCACGACGCTGTCGGGCAACCGCTACAGCGGCACGACGACGATCGACGGCGGCACGCTGCTGGCCGCCGGCGCCGATGCGTTCGGCACCGGCAGCGTGGTCAACAACGCGGCGCTCGGCTTCGCGAGCGGCCAGCACGAACTCGGCCTGGGCGGYAATTTCACGCAAGGCGCGAACGGCGTGCTGACACYGAACATCGCCGGCACCCGGCCGGGCGTCGACCAGGACCACCTGTCGACGGCCGGCCGCGCGGTGCTGGGCGGAACCTTGAAGCTGAACGTCGGCAGCGGCCTCGCTGCCGGGCAGACGCTGGTGCTGATCGAGGCCGCCGGCGGCTTGAGCGGTGCGTTCGGCAGCATCGACATCCAGGGCACCCAGGTCGTGACCGGCCAGGACGCGACCCGCTTTTTCGTGAGGATCCCATGAGGCGTCGTCAACTTCTTGCGTCGGCCCTCGGGGTCGGCGTGCTCGGCGCGGCCGGCTGCGGCAGCGAACCCGGCAGCGGTGACGGTGACGGCGACGCGGTAGCCCCGCGGGCGCGCACCTTCGTGCACCCCGGCCTGCTGCATACCGAGAGCGATTTCGAGCGCATGCGCAAGAAGGTCGCCGCCCAGGCCCAGCCGTGGCTGAGCGGCTGGAACGCGCTGACTTCCAACGGCCGCTCGCAGCTGGGCGCGTCGCCGCGGCCGCTGCAGACGGTGGTGCGCGGCGGCGACGGGCAGAACTTCGCGCAGCTCTACATCGACACGGCGCGCGCCTACCAGCTGGCGCTGCGCTGGAAGGTGTCGGGCGACACGCGCTATGCCGACCTGTGCGTCGCCTTCCTGAATGCCTGGTCGTCGACGCTGACCGGCATCACCGGCAATGCCGACCGCTTCCTGGCCGCCGGCATCTACGGCGTGCAGTTCGCCAACGCGGCCGAGATCCTGCGCACCTACCCGGGTTGGGCCGCGGCCGACCTGGCGCGCTTCCAGGACATGATGCTGAAGGTGTTCTATCCGCTGAGCAGCGACTTCCTGGTGCGGCACAACGGCGCCGTCATCACGAACTACTGGGCGAACTGGGACCAGTGCGCGCTGGCCTGCGTGCTGAGCATCGGCGTGCTGTGCGACCGGCCGGACATCTACGACGAGGCGATGGCCTACTACCGCAACGGGGCCGGCAACGGCGCCGCGCTGCAGGCGGTGTGCCACGTGCACCCGGGCTACCTCGGCCAGTGGCAGGAGAGCGGGCGCGACCAGGGGCATGCCACGCTCGGCATCGGGCTGGCCGGCATGTTCTGCGAGATGGCCTGGAACCAGGGCGACGACGTCTACCGGTTCGACAACAACCGCTTCCTGGCGGGCGCCGAGTACGTCGCGAAGAGCAACCTGGTCGATGCGGCCGGCGCCTTCTACGCGATGCCCTATCACGAGTACAGCAACAAGCAGGGTGTCAGCACCGGCGTGTCGCCGGCCGCCCTGGGCGCCCGGCGCCCGGTCTGGGAATCGGTGCTGCACCACTACGAAGGCCGGCTCGGCGTGGCCGCGCCCTGGGTCAAGCGGCAGGCCGAGCAGCTGCGGCCGGAGTACGACGGCGGCAACGGCGACCAGCTCGGCTTCGGCACGCTGACCTACGCGCGCGAGCCGCGCACCGGCGGCAGCCCGAGCGGCCTGACGGCGCGCCTGCACGGCGGTGCCGTGCTGCTGTCGTGGTGGGGCGTGCCCAATGCACCGTCGTACCGCGTCAAGCGGGCCGACCGCGCCGGCGGGCCCTACACGACGGTCGCGACGGTCAGCGACCTGCTGACCTGGACCGACACGCCGGCGCCGGGCGCCACCTTGCTGCACTACGTCGTCACCGCGGTGGATGCGGCCGGCGGCGAGAGCGCGGCATCGGCCGAGGTCTCGGTGTCGGCGACGCCGCGGCTGGTGCTGCACCAGCCGTTCGACGAAGGCGGCGGGCGGGTCTTCGACGGRTTGAAGGATTTCGCCAGCCTGCCGCCGGGACTCGTCGAGACACTGGGCGATTGCACGCTGGCGGCCCGCGTGCGGGTGGACGCCGCGCAGGCCTGGGCGCGCCTCTTCGACGTCGGCTCCGGGCCGCGGCGCAGCATGTTCCTGACGCCGCGCAACGCCGCCGGCGTCGTGCGCTTCTCGATCGACACGGTGCACGGCTACGGCGCGCAGATCATCGACGGCACGGCCCTGCCGACCGGCGCATGGGCGCACGTGGCAGTGACCCTGTCGGGCAGCACCGGCACCCTCTACGTCAACGGCGTGGCGGTGGGCACGAATGCCGCGATGACGCTCGCGCCCAGCGACCTCGGCGCGGGCATGGACGGCTGGATCGGCCGCTCGCAGTACGCCAGCGATCCCTACCTGAAGGGCGCGGTGCGCGACCTGCGCGTCTATGCCGGTGCGCTGGATGCGCAGGCGATCGCGGCGCTGGCGGGGGCGTGACCATTCACCTCCGCATCGGCAGCCGCTTTGCAAGCGGTACGAATTGGTATCTTTGAGAAACCTCGATTGGAATACCAATCCAGTACCAGCACACTCCCTCCCTGGTTTTTGTATGCATCTCAACCGGAGATCAGGGAGATGAAAGTGAAAGCACTGGGTATGAGCATGGTTGCCGTCGCGATCGGCAGCCTGTGGGGGCAAGTCCAGGCCGCGTCGGCCTACGGCGAGCAGGGCGTCTGGGCCAGCGACGTGCAACTGGCGCAGTCCAGCGCGCCCGCCTGGCGCGAAGGCGTCACCTACACCGTCGGCACGGTGGTGAGCTATGGCGGCCGCGACTATGTCGCGCTGGTCACGCACACCGCCTGGGCGGGCACCAACTGGACGCCGCCGACCACGCCGTCGCTGTGGTCGCCGACGAACGCCGCCCCGGCCCCCGCGCCGGCTCCTGCACCCGCTCCCGCGCCGTCGCCCGCACCGGCGCCGAGCCCCGCGCCCGCACCGGCGCCCCCGCCGAACCCGGGCGGCACCTGCTACCTCGCCTGGGTGGCTGCCACCGCCTACACCGGCGGCGCGACCGTCAGCTACAACGGCGTGAACTACAAGGCCAACTACTGGACGCAGAACAACAACCCGGCCACCAGCAGCGGCCCCGCCGGCAGCGGCCAGCCGTGGACGGCCGTCGGCAATTGCTCGACCGCCCCGGCACCGGCTCCCGCACCGGCGCCTGCGCCGTCTCCTGCTCCCGCACCGGCCCCCGCGCCGTCGCCGGCCCCGGCACCCGCACCCGCGCCTGCACCGGCCCCCGCGCCGGCCCCGGCGCCCGGCGGTCGCCAGGTCGGTTCCTACTTCACGCAGTGGGGCGTGTACGGCCGCGGCTATGAAGTCGCCGACATCATCTCGTCGGGCTCGGCCAACGCGCTGACCTTCGTCAACTACGCGTTCGCGAACATCTACCAGAAGAACGGCGGCTACGAGTGTGCGCAGGGCATCGACAAGCTCGAGCCGGGCGCGACGAACCCGAACGATCCAAGCGCCGGCACCGGCGGCGACGCCTGGGCCGACTACGGCCGCACGCCGCTGCGCCTGGTCGGTGCCGCGCCGACCTGGGATTCGAAGCTGGCCGGTTCCTTCAACGAACTGAAGGGGCTGAAGGCCAAGTACCCGAACCTGAAGGTGCTGATCTCGCTCGGCGGCTGGACGTGGTCGAAGTGGTTCTCCGCCGCGTCGCAGACCGATGCGCTGCGCAAGCAGCTGGTGAGCTCCTGCCTGAACATCTACATCAAGGGCAACCTGCCGGCGTACAGCGGCAGGGGCGGCGACGGCGTGCTGGCCGGCGTGTTCGACGGCATCGACATCGACTGGGAATTCCCGGCCGTGATCGGCCAGCCGTACAACACCGTGAGCGCGGCCGACCGCCACAACTTCACGCTGCTGATGAAGGAGTTCCGTGCCCAGCTCGATGCGGTGAACGGCAAGCACTACCTGCTGACCGCCGCGCTCGGCTCGGGCAAGGACAAGATCGACGCGACCGAGCCCGGCCAGTACGGCCAGTACATGGACTGGGTCAACCTGATGAGCTACGACTTCCACGGTGGGTTCGAGCCGCAGGGCCCGACCGACTTCCAGTCGAACCTCTATCCGGATCCGTCGGGGCCGAACTACTACGACCCGCTGAAGCCGGGCGTGCGCAGCGTCGCGTCGTACTACAACATCGACGAGGCGGTGGGCATCCTGCTGCAATCGGGCATGCCGGCGAACAAGATCAACCTCGGCATTCCGTTCTACGGCCGCGGCTGGACGGGCGTGGCGAACGTCAACAACGGGCTGTACCAGAAGGCCACGGCGCCGGCGCGTGGCACCTACGAGGCGGGCATCGAGGACTACAAGGTCCTGAAGAGCGCCGCGGGCACGGTGTACGTGCACCCGATCACGAAGCAGAGCTACAAGTTCGACGGCACGAACTTCTGGAGCTACGACACGCCGGAAGTGATCCAGACGAAGATCAACTACCTGAAGTCCAAGGGACTGGGCGGCATCTTCAGCTGGTCGCTGGACGGTGACCTGAACGGCGAACTGATGAAGGCCACGGCCGCCGCGAAGTAAGCCACGGGTGCGGCATGATCCGGTCTTTCGACCCCATGCCGCATTCGTGACTGCATTCGTGAGTTCCCACGCGTTCGACCGCGCCCCCTGGCACGCCGCCGTCATCGACCTCGACGGCACGATGGTCGACACGCTCGACGACTTCGTCGCTGCGCTGAACGCGATGCTGGCCGACCTGGCGCTGCCGCCGGTCGGCCGCGGCTTCGTCGAGCACACGGTCGGCAAGGGCTCCGAGCACCTGATCCGTTGCACGCTGGCCGAGACCGGTGGCGCGGACGATCGCCAAGGCGAGGCCTGGGCCAGCTACCAGCGGCACTACACGCGCATCAACGGCGACCATGCCCGGCTGTATCCCGGCGTGCAGGAAGGCCTGCAGCGTTTGCGCGAGGCCGGCATCCCGCTCGCGTGCCTGACGAACAAGCCGACGGCTTTCGCGCAGGCGCTGCTCGAGAAGAAGCAGCTGTCAGGCTTCTTCAGGCATGTCTTCGGTGGCGATGCGTTCGCGCAGAAGAAGCCGCACCCGCTGCCGCTGCTGGAAACCTGCAAGGCGCTCGGCGTGGCGCCGTCACGCGTGCTGATGCTCGGCGATTCGGCCAACGACGCGCAGGCGGCGCGCGCCGCCGGCTGTCCGGTGATCCTCGTGAGCTATGGCTACAACCACGGCCAGCCGGTGCGCGAGGTCGATGCCGACGGGTTCATCGACCGGATTGACCAGCTGGTGATCGGCTAGTTGTTGCCTGCACCGGCGCCGTTGCCGGTCGCCTGCTTGCCCAGCAGAGCGTCCTTCAGCGCCGAGTCGGCCGGCGAGTGGCCGAGCCAGATCTTCAGCAGCGACGAATAGAACTCGGGTTCCTTGATCGGCTCGTTGGCCGGCTTGCCGTTGACGACGATCACCGTGCCCTGGCCCGGGGTCCAGTCGACGAAGAACGAGTCGCCGGCGACCAGCTTCTTCTTCGCCGAGAACACTTCGCTCAGCTTCAGCGTGCCGGCGATCGACTTCATGAAGTCGTCGCGCGTGGTGTTCTGCTCCATGCCGCGCGTGAACAGCTTGCCGAGCTCGTTCGCGTCGATGTCGCGCAGCATCGTGATGTGCATGCGGCGCGGGCCCGGCGTCGCGAGCACCGCCTCGGGCGTGGTGGCCTTGGCCGTCAGGTACAGGCCGGCGGTGTAGACCTTGAAGATCGCCTTGTAGCGGATGCCGGCGCCGTTGAGCACCAGCCTGGTGTTGCCCACCTGCGCGGTGGGTTCGTAGCGCACGCCTGCCAGTTCGATGGCCTGGGGTTGGGCCTGGGCCTGCGCCAGCAGAGGTGCCGACAGGGCAGCGGCCGTCACGGCCAGCAGGAAGGTTCGACGAATCACGGCAGTCTCCATCTCGTTGTCATCGTGAGCCCGACACCCCAGTATGGGGCGCTCAGGGCAACGCAGGAGTGTCTGACAGTGACAAGGGTGGGTCCATTCATGATTTCACGGACGAACCATCGCCCTCCGGGATGGAATGCCAAGCCTGCTACACTTTTTCGATGTTCATCGCACGCAAGCAAACCAAGGGGTCGAACGACCGGGGAGCCTGGCCCTGGCGGGCCTGATCCGCGTTTGCTTGCCGCGGGCCCGGGGCTCTTGCAGTCCCCGCCCTCCGGCTCCATAGGCCGCCGCGCCCGCCGCACATCGCGCGCCGCGTGCCACCCGAAGAATGCAGTCACCAGGCCGGCCCCCGGGCGCCGCGCCGGGCCGTGGAGGGCCCTCGAACGTGATCACCGAACTTGAATTCAAGAGCCTCGCCTCGCAGGGCTTCAACCGCATCCCGCTGATCGCCGAAGCATTCGCCGATCTCGAGACCCCGCTGTCGCTCTACCTGAAGCTCGCCTACGGCACCGGCAGCGGCAAGCACAGCTTCCTGCTCGAATCGGTGGTCGGCGGCGAACGCTTCGGCCGCTATTCGTTCATCGGCCTGCCGGCGCGCACGCAGCTGCGCGCCACCGGCTTTCGCACCGAGGTCGTCACCGACGGCCAGGTCGTCGAGACGCACGAAGGCAATCCGCTCGATTTCATCGCCAGCTACCAGAAGCGCTTCAAGGTCGCGCTGCGGCCCGGGCTGCCGCGCTTCTGCGGCGGCCTGGCCGGCTACTTCGGCTACGACGCGGTGCGCTTCATCGAGCACAAGCTCGCGAAGACCGAGCTGCCCGGCGGCCTCGACACGCCCGACATCCTGCTGCTGCAATGCGAGGAGCTGGCCGTCATCGACAACCTGTCGGGCCGGCTCTACCTGATCGTCTATGCCGACCCGGGCCAGCCGGAGGCCTTCTTCAAGGCGAAGCGGCGGCTGGCCGAACTCGGCGACAAGCTGAAGTACAGCGTCACCGCGCCGCCGGTGCGGCGCGGCACCTCGCACGCGGTGGAGCGCGAGTTCGCGAAGGAGGACTACCTCGCCGCGGTGCTGAAGGCCAAGGAATACATCGCGGCCGGCGACATGATGCAGGTGCAGGTCGGCCAGCGGCTGAAGAAGCGCTACACCGAATCGCCGCTCAGCCTGTACCGCGCGCTGCGCTCGCTGAACCCGTCGCCGTACATGTACTTCTACGACATGGGCGATTTCCAGATCGTCGGCGCCTCGCCCGAGATCCTGGTGCGCCAGGAGACCACGCCCGAGGGCGAGAAGGTCACGATCCGCCCGCTCGCCGGCACCCGCCCGCGCGGCGCGACGCCGGCGCAGGACAAGGCGCTCGAGGCCGAGCTGAGCGCCGACCCGAAGGAGCGCGCYGARCACGTGATGCTGATCGACCTSGCGCGCAACGACATCGGCCGCATCGCGAAGACCGGCACCGTGAAGGTGACCGAGGCCTTCACGGTCGAGCGCTATTCGCACGTGATGCACATCGTCAGCAACGTCGAGGGCCTGCTGAAGGACGGCATGACCAGCCTCGACGTGCTGCGCGCGACCTTCCCGGCSGGCACGCTGACCGGCGCGCCCAAGGTSCRYGCGATGGAGMTSATCGACSAGCTCGAGCCGRYCAAGCGSGGCMTCTACGGCGGCGCCTGCGGCTACCTGAGCTTTGCCGGCGACATGGACGTGGCGATCGCGATCCGCACCGGCATCGTGAAGGACAACACGCTGTACGTGCAGGCCGCGGCCGGCGTGGTCGCCGATTCGGTGCCCGAGCTCGAATGGAAGGAAACCGAGGCCAAGGCGCGCGCGCTGATTCGCGCGGCCGAACTGGTCGAGGAAGGCTTCTGACTCAGCCGGTCGGGCCCTGGTGGAACACCAGGTCCTCGACGGGCTGCCCGCCGACCAGGTGCTGCTCGATGATGCGGTCCATGTTGGCCGGCGTCACGTTGTAGTACCAGGTGCCGTCGGGCTGCACGCACATCACCGGGCCGCCCTTGCAGGCGGCGAAGCAGCTGACGCGGCTGCGCTTCACGCGCAGTTCGCCCTCGTGCAGCCCTGCGGCCTTGAACTTGTCGCCCAGGCTGTCGAACAGGGCCTGCGATTCGCCCTGCTGGGTGCAGCGCGGGCCGGTGCAGATCAGCAGGTGGCGGCGGTAGTCGCCGATCTTGGGCTTGATCACTTCGTCAGTCATGGGCTTGCGCTCCTCGGTGGGTCGTCAGAAGGTGGCTCGCATCGAGACGCGCAGCGTGCGCGGCTCCATCGGGTGCACGAGCCGGCCGTCGATGCCGGCGCCGCCGTTGCAGGCCGGGCCGTCGGCCTTCGAGCAGGCAGCACCCCAGTACTCGATGTCGTTCGCTTCGCGATCGAACAGGTTCAGCACGTCGAGCGTGAACTGCAGCGACGGGCCGGCGCGCCAGCCGGCCTTCAGGTTCGCGGTCCACAGCGACGACGAACGCTGCGTGCCGGTCTCCTCCAGCGCATAGCTGCCGATGTAGCGCCAGCGCAATCCACCGAACCACGCGCCGTGGTCGTCGGCGGCCAGCGCGAACGAGGCCGAGCGCGGGATCGCGTTCGGCACGTGGGTACCGCTGCCCGGCTCCGCCTCCTGCTCGAAGCGCGCACGCGACCAGGCCACGTCGGCATCCAGCAGCCAGCGGTTGACCTGCCAGTCGTTCGACCACTCGACGCCGACGCGCTTCGAGGCCCCCTTCGGCTCGGTCACGCCCGCGTCGCCGACGAACACCAGCTCGGAGGCCAGCTTCACCTGCCACAGCGACAGGCTGGTGTTCCAGCCCGACAGCGGCACCGCGCGCAGTCCGACTTCACTGCCGGTGGCACGCACCAGCGCCGGCACCGGGTCGACGGCCGCGGTCACGCCGCGCACGTCGTTGCTGTGGAAGCCGCGGCCCCAGTTCGCATACAGCTCGGTGCGCAGGGCCTCGCCGAACGGGCCGAAGGCCAGCCCCAGCTTCGGGCTGTATTGATGGGCGCGGGCGCTGCCGCCGTTCTGGAAGTTGTCGGCGCCACCGGTCGGCGTCACGTTCGCGCGCACGGTGTCGACGCGCAGGCCCAGGTCGCTGCGCAGCCACGGCTGCCATTGCGTGCGCGCCTCGGTGTAGAGGCCCAGCAGCGTCTCGCGCACGCGGTCCTCGCGCACGGTGCCGGTCCGTTCGCGGTTCACCGTGTCGTACAGGCCCAGCGTGGCGATGCGGTCGTGGCGCAGCTGCGCGCCCAGCGTCAGCTCGGTCTCGCGGCCGGCCGGAGCGATCGCCCAGTGGCGCGCCACCTGGCCGCCCCACACGGTGCGCTCGTCGGCCTGCTCATGCTGGTCGCCCTGCGGGCCGTTGATGGTGCCGGACGGGTTCGAGAACAGGTTCAGCCCGTAGTCGATCACGTAGGCGCTGACCTGCGTGCGCGTGCTGCCGTCGCTGCCGGCCCAGTCGCCCGACAGGCTGTGGCGGTGCGTGCGCCCGCCGTCGCCCGGCATCAGCTCGCCGAAGCGGTCGATCTCGCCGGAGCTGATCGCGCGCTCGGGCACGTGCTCGGTGGCGTTCCATTCGGCGTGGTACGCCATCGCGGTCAGTGCATGGCCGTCGCGCGCCGTGCCCTCGGACAGGCGCAGCACGCCGTTGACCTTGCGCAGCCGCTCCGGCTGCTGCCACGGGCCGTCGTTGGTCGCGGCCTCGAAGGCGGCCAGCAAGGTCGGGCCGCTGTCCTTGTCCTGGCCGAGTGGCCGGCTGCCCGCGGCGAGCACGCGGCGGAAGTCGTGCGCGCCGACGCTCAGGTCGACCATCGGCGCCGGCAGCGCGCGCTGGTAGTCGATGCGCGCCGAGCCGGTGGTCGCGAAATCGCCGTCCTCGGCCGCGTAGACGCCCTTGCGGTAGCGCATCGCGCCGATCAGCTCGGGGATCAGGAAGTTGAGGTCCATGTAGCCCTGGCCGTGCGCATGGCTCGCCATGTTGACCGGCATGCCATTGACGAAGCTCGCGAAGTCGCTGCCGTGGTCGAGGTTGAAGCCGCGCAGGAAGTACTGGTTGGCCTTGCCGTCGCCGCTGTGCTGCGTGACGGTCATGCCGGGCACCGTCTCCAGCACCTCGGCCGGGCGCAGCAGCGGCCGGTTCGTCAGCTGCTGGGCGCTGACCTTGCCTTCGGTGGCCGAATCGGCAACGCCGATCAGGTCCTGGCCGCGGCCGATGATGATCACGGGGGCCAGGGCGGCAGGGCTGTCCTCGGCCGCGGCCGGGGCAGGGGTGAACAAGTTCATCGCCAGGGCCGTGGCGGCCAGGGCGGGGGGCAGCTTGCGCTGTGGCATCGTTGAAAGCTCGTCGCTGCGCTGCATCCGCATTCCCGCAGATGCCACGCGTGGTGTTCGCCTGGTCGTGGCTGCCGCGCGGGGGCCATCGGCTCGCCTCCGCGCGGGTCTCAGCCCTCCCCCTCGTCGTTGCTCGTGCTGCCGGCGGCGATCTCGACCGGCTCGGCCAGCGTCGCCGCGAGGTAGTCGGCCGGCAGCCCGTGCAGCCGCGCCAGGTCGGCGAGGGTGTGGCCCTCGGCGAGCTGCGCGTGCAGTGTTTCGAGCCAGCCGAGCAAGCCGGTGCTCAGCGAGCGGCCGGCGCGTTCGCCGTCGCGCGTCTCGCCGCCTTGCTCGATGTCGTACTTGTTCGCGTAGCCGCGCGGCGTGACCATCAGCCCGTCGCGCACGAAGGTGTGACTGTTGCCGATCAGCACCGTGCTGAGCATGCCGATCTCGCTGTCGGCCATCGTGTCGAGCGTCGTGAACTCGATGCGCTCGCGGCGCCGGTACGCGCTCTTGACGACGGCCACCGGCGTGTCGGGCCGGCGGTGGCGCAGGAACAGCCGCTGCGCCTCGACGATCTGCCGCGTGCGGCGGCCGCTCTTCGGGTTGTAGAGCGCGACGACGAAGTCGGCCTGCGCGGCGGCATCGAGCCGGCGCGCGATCACCGGCCACGGCGTCAGCAGGTCGCTCAGCGAGATCGAGCAGAAGTCGTGCGTCAGCGGCGCGCCGACGCGGGCCGCGCAGGCGTTGATCGCCGAGGCGCCGGGCACCACCTCGACCTGCACCTCGTCGGCCGGCGTCCAGCCGGCCTGGAACAGCACCTCGTAGGTCGGCCCGGCCATGCCGTAGACGCCGGCATCGCCCGACGAGATCAGCGCGACCTTCTTGCCGGCGCGGGCTGCTTCGAGCGCGCTGACGGCCCGGTCGAGCTCCTCGGTCATGCCCTTGCGCACGACCTCCTTGCCCTCGAGCAGGTCGGCGACCAGCTTGATGTAGGTGACGTAGCCGACGACGACATCGGCCTCGGCGATCGCCTCGCGGGCGCGCTGCGTCATGTGCTCGACGGCGCCGGGGCCGATGCCGACCAAGGTGATCTTGCCGCTCATGCCAGGCTCCCGGTCGGCAGCGTCGCGTTGCTGGAGGTGCGATCGAGCACGGGCGCAAGCCAGCGCTTGAACACCGGCGCGGCGACCACGCCCATCGAGAGCCAGAACAGCGAGGCCGACACATGCGTCGCAAGCACGAAATCGCGGCCCAGCACCTGCAGGCGCTGGTGGGCCTCGCCGCTGAACGCGCCGAGCGGGTCGCCGATCAGCTGCGGCGCGCCGATCACGAACGGCAGCGCGAGCCAGGCCGCGGCAGCGGCCCAGCGCCAGGGCTTGCGGCCGAACGCGACCAGCGCGCAGGCCGACAGCGCGCTGCCGGCGGCCAGCAGCCACCACAGCTGCCGCAGGCGCAGGTCGGCAGCCTCCATGCCCGGCACCTCGGCCGGCAGGCCGAGCGAGGGCCACAGGTGCAGGCTCAGCCAGCCGGTCGCGGCCACGGCCGCGGCGAGTCGCCAGGCCCCAGCCGACAGCCCGCGCTTCCAGGCCCACGCCCCCATCGCCGCGAACACCAGCAGCGCGAGCGCGAACGCATTCAGCAGGTTGGCGACCCAGGTCCAGAAGCTGCGCTCGAGGCCGTCGGCGGGTGTCCAGTCCACGTCATGGTGG
>NZ_JBFUCB010000005.1:0-44609 GCF_056405435.1 Rhizobacter sp. P1_G5
CTTGGCCGTCTCGCGCGACAGCCCGACCGCCGAGTTCGTGTAGCCGGCCTCGAAGCTGCCCAGCGGAACGCCGATCAAGGCCGCCCGGTCGCCATGCTGGAAGCCGGCGGCCAGCGTGGCCCAGTAGCCCTCGGGCAACTGGTCGGGCAGCAGCGGCACGATGGTCTCGGGCGCGAGGATCAGGTCGCCGCGCGCCGACTGCAGCGTGGTCGCCGCCCACACCAAGGCCTGCGGCAGCTTGTCCTCGGCGAATTTCTCGTCCTGCGCGACGTTCGACTGCAGCAACGACAACTGCAGGCTGCCGCTGCCGCGCGTGAAATTGACCGGCTGCATCGCGGCCAACCCGCCGACCACCGCGACGCTCGTGATGACACCCAGCCCGCCCGGCCCGACGCCGTTGCGCAAGCCGATCACCGCCAGCGCGCCGAGCAGCGCCGCCACCCAGCCGATGCCGTGCACGCCGATCCACGGCGCCAGCAGCGCGAGCGGGCTGTCGACGTGCGAATACCCCGAGGCCGCCCACGGGAACCCGGTGAACAGCAGCCCGCGCGCCAGCTCGGCCAGCAGCCAGCAGGCGGCGAACACCAGCGCATCGACGACCAGCACGTTGCGCCGCAGCACGCCGAACAGCGCCATCGCCGCCGCGAAATACAGCGCCAGGAAGGCCGACAGCGCCACCACGGCAGCGCCCGCCATCCAGGCCGGCAGGCCGCCGTAGCGGTGCATGCTGACGTAGAGCCAGAACGTGCCGGCCACGAACCAGGCCGTCGCGAACGCCCAGCCGAGCAGCGCCGCCCGGCGTGGCGAGGCCCGACTGACGCGGAACGCGAGGCCGGCGACCGCCAGCAGCTGCAGGATCCACGCGTGCGTCCAGGTCGCGGCCAAGCTGTGCACGCCGCCGAGCACCAGCACCATCAGCAGGTCCAGGCCGAGGAACATGTTCTCGGAGGCGCCGACCTCGCGGCGCGCGCTGCGACGGCCCTTGCCGGGCCCAGGCGCCGCCGCCTGCGGCACCGCCCTAGGCACCGTCTTCACCCACGGCCGCCTCGGGCGCGCGCGTCACCTTGAACCAGCGCACCGCACCGCCGCGCGTCAGCATCACCGTGAAAATGAGGCTGCCGACCGGCACCGCCTCGCCGCGCCGCGGCACCCGGCCCAGTTCCTGGGCGACCAGGCCGCCGATGGTGTCGAAATCGTCCAGCGGCAGCACCTCGCCGAACGATTCGTTGACCGCCTCGATCGTGGTGTCGCCAGCCACCCGGTGGCTGCCGTCGGCCAGCGTGTAGATGCCGGATTCGCCGTCCTTCTCGTCGAATTCGTCCTCGATCTCGCCGACGATCTCTTCCARCACGTCCTCGATCGTGATCAGCCCGGCGGTGTTGCCGAACTCGTCGATCACGATCGCCAGGTGGTTGCGGTTGGAGCGGAAATCGCGCAGCAGCTCGTTCAGGCCCTTCGATTCGGGCACGAACACCGCCGGGCGCAGCAGCGTACGCAGGTTCAGTTCGGGCGCCCGCTGCAGCTTCAGCAGGTCTTTCGCCATCAGCGTGCCGACGATGTTCTCGCGCTGGCCCTCGAAGACCGGGAAACGGGAGTGGCCGGTGCCGATCACGAGCGCCAGCAGTTCGTCGTACGGGGACTCGATGTCGAGCAGGTCCATGCGCGGGGCGGCCACCATCGCGTCGCCGGCGGTCAGGTCGGCCATCCGGATCACGCCCTCGAGCATCATCCGCGACTCGGGAGCGATCAGCTCGCGGTTCTCCGCGTCGGCCAGCGTGGAGATCAGCTCGTCCTTGGAGTCGGGGCCGGGCGACATGAATTCCATCAGCCGCTCGAACAGGCCGCGCTTGTCCGCGGGAGCGGGGTGCTTGTCGGCGCCTCTGGAAGATCGACTCGGGTGGGGGTCTGACATCGCGCCGGGGCGAGAGTTCTACAGGGTCAAAAGCTTACTCGAAGCAGGGAGTCACACTGGCTTGACACATCTGATACCTTGAACAAAAGTTTTTCGGCCGCATCTGGCCCGCTTCCTTGTCAAGGACCGACATTCCATGAGCCTCATCCCCGCCACCATCCTGACCGGCTTCCTCGGATCGGGCAAGACCACGCTGCTCAAGCGCGTGCTGACCGAAGCGCACGGCCAGAAGATCGCCGTGATCGAGAACGAGTTCGGCGACGAGAACATCGACAACGAGATCCTGGTGCAGGACACCCAGGAGCAGATCATCCAGCTGAACAACGGCTGCGTCTGCTGCACGATCCGCGAAGACCTGCGCACCACGCTGAACGACCTGGCCGAGAAGCGCCGCAAGGGTGAACTGAGCTTCGACCGCGTCGTGATCGAGACCACCGGCCTGGCCGACCCCGGCCCGGTCGCCCAGACCTTCTTCATGGACGACGAGATCGCCGAGAGCTACCTGCTCGACTCGATCCTGACCCTGGTCGACGCCAAGCACGCCGAATCCCAGCTCGACACCCGCCAGGAGGCGCGCCGCCAGATCGGCTTCGCCGACCAGATCTTCATCAGCAAGACCGACCTGGTCGACGCCCCGGCGGTCGATGCGCTGATCCACCGGATCAAGCACATGAACCCGCGGGCGCCGCAACGCAAGGTGCACTTCGGCGAGGTGCCGCTGGCCGAGGTGTTCGACCTGCGCGGCTTCAACCTGAACGCCAAGCTCGACATCGACCCCGATTTCCTGAAGGCGGACGACCACGACCACCATCACCACCATGGCCACGATCATGATCATGACCACGAGCACGGCGAACACTGCGACCACCCGCACCACCATGTGCATGACGACGACGTGAAATCCTTCGTCTTCCGCTCCGACCGGGCGTTCAACCCGGCCAAGCTGGAGGATTTCCTGGGCGCGATCGTGCAGGTCTACGGCCCGAAGATGCTTCGTTACAAGGGCGTGCTCAATATGAAGGGCAGCGACAAGAAGGTGATCTTCCAGGGTGTGCACCAGCTGATGGGCAGCGACCTGGGCCCCGCCTGGGCCAAGGGCGAGAAGAAGACCAGCAAGATGGTGTTCATCGGCCTGGACCTGCCGAAGGAAATCTTCCTGCAGGGGCTGGAGCAGTGCCTCGTGTGATTCCGTCGAAATTCCCGTTGAGTCGGAAAACAACGTGGCTACAATCCGCGGCGCCCAAGTTTGGCTGCGGGGTGATTGCCCACCCCGCGGAGCGGGTATAACAGCCGTTGCGAGGAGATCTCAGTGACAAAGACCCCGGCCCAGCGAGCAACACCATCAGCGTCAACGGCGAAAAAGCCGGTGTCGGCCGCAAAGACTGCTGTCAAGACCGCGGTCAAACCTGCTGCCAAGGCCCCGGCCAAGGCAGCCGCTTCGCCGAAGGCGCCAGCCGCCAAGGCACCGGCGGCCAAGCCCGCGGCGAAGGCGGTGCATGCACCGGTGGCCGCGCCGGCCAAGCCGGTCGCCAAGGCCGTCGAGGTGGCTGCACCGAAACCGGTGGCCGTCAAGCCGCCGCCCGCCCCCAAGCTTTCCGCCGCCGCCCGGGCTTCGGCAGCGGCCTCGTCCCCGGCCCCGATTCCACCGGCCACATCCCGTTTCGCAGACCGCTTCGCGCCTCCGCGGCCGCCCACCCGACAGATGAATTCTCTTGTGACCGACATTTCCAAGCACGAACACAAAGCCGACCCCAAGCTCGCCAACGCCTGGAAGAACAAGCCCGGCGAGGCGCTGACCGACGACGAGCTGCAGGCCATGCCCGACAGCGAGTACATGAACGAGAAGCAGCTGGCCTTCTTCAAGGCCCGGCTGCAGCAGCTGAAGGACGATCTGCTCAGCAACGCCGGCGAAACCACCGAGCATCTGCGCGAAGACACCTCGATCGTCCCCGATCCTGCCGATCGCGCGACCATCGAGGAAGAGCACGCGCTCGAGCTGCGCACCCGCGACCGTGAGCGCAAGCTTCTGAAGAAAATCTCACAATCCCTGGGCCGCATCGAAGCCGGTGACTATGGTTTCTGCGACGAAACTGGCGAACCGATCGGATTGGGCCGCCTGATCGCACGGCCGACCGCTACACTGTCCCTCGAAGCCCAGCAACGGCGCGAGCTGAAGCAGAAGATGTTCGGCGACTGACAAGTACCCTTCGCGCACCCCGTCACCCGACATGTCGGATCAGAAAGACAACACCAGCTTCTTCCGAAAGGTTGTCAAGTTCGTGGCCAACCCGGCCACGGACTGGGCGCAGCTCGGCACCCCCACGGAAGAAGCCCGCGAGAGCGAGTACGCCAAGTCCGAGCTGAAGGCGATGATCGAGCGCAAGCGGCGCAACGATTTCGTSCGCAAGCGCGAATTCGACATGCTGCGCAAGGTGCGCCGCGAAGGCCTGACCAGCGAGCAGCTGGCGGCACTGGGTGGATCCTCCCGCCTCGATGACTCCGAAGCCCGCATGCAGGACAGCGGCGCCAAGCCGGATGTCGGCGTGAAGGCCAAGATCGACGAGATCGAGCAGCAGATGGTCGGTGACGGCCTCGCCTCGCCGTCGCGCCGCCCACCCTCTTTCTACGACGCACCGACCCAGCCGGCGGCCATCGGCTACGCGGCGACCGAGCCCGACCAGAGCCGCATCCGGCCCGAGCCGGCCCGTGCGAACGGTGCGCGCCCGCCCGCAGCCCAACCGGTCACCCCCGCCCGCCCGCCCGCCGGCGCGCCGGCCACGGTCGTGATGGGTGCCGGCCTGTCGCCGTTGTCGCCGCTGAACCTCGACATCGCCGGCGGCGACCTGGGCAACCCGTATGCGGTGGAAGTGAGCGAAGTCGCCCACGACCCCGAACTCGACGAGGCGGTGATCGCGTTCGCGAATGCCGATTTCGAGAGCTGCGAATCGTCGCTCGCCGCGCTGACCGGCCAGGGCGGCCCGCGCGCCCAGCACGCCGAAACCTGGCTGGCGCTGTTCGACCTGTACCGCGCGATCGGCCAGCACCACAAGTTCGAGAGCCTTGCGATCGACTACGCCCAGCAGTTCGGCTGGTCGGCGCCACAGTGGTTCTCGATGCCCAAGTTGGTGGCCGAGGCCGCCGGCGAGGAGCGCCGCCCCAGCTCGCGCATCGACGGCCAGGTCGGCTGGGTGTGCCCGAGCATCGTCGATGCCGACGCGGTGGCCCGGTTGCGCTCGCAATCGCTGCAGATGCCGCTGCCGTGGGTGTTCGACTGGAGCTCGCTGCAAAGCATCGACGCCGAGGCCTGCGCGCGCATGAGCGAGCTGTTCCGCGGCTGGATCAACGAACCGCTCGACATGCGCTGGCTGGGCGGCGACCGCCTGATGCAGGTGCTGCAGGATGCCGCGCCCACCGGCGTGCGCGATGCCGACCCCGTCTTCTGGCAGCTGCGCCTCGATGCGCTGCGCATGGCCAACCGCGCCGACCAGTTCGACGAAGCGGCCATCGACTACTGCGTCACCTACGAGGTGTCGCCGCCGTCGTGGGAGAGCGCGAAATGCCAGGTGCGCATCAGCGGCTCGAACATGAGCACGCAATCGCCGCCGATGTCGGTCGTCAGCGATGTGTCGACCAGCTTCCTCGAATCGCAGATGCCCGACGAACCGGGCGTGCAGGTCGCGGGGGTCGAGCTGTCCGGCCAGCTGGTCGGTGACATCGGTGCCACGCTGACGAAGATGAACGACGAGCTGGGCCATGCCGAGGTCGTCAACGTCTCGTGCGCCCGCCTGATCCGCGTCGACTTCATCGCGGCCGGCGACCTGCTGAACTGGGTGCTGGCGCGCCGCGGCGAGAACCGCGCCGTGACCTTCTCCGAAGCGCACCGCCTCGTCGCGCTGTTCTTCGGCGCGATGGGCATCAACGAGCACGCCAAGGTCAAGGTTCGGGTGGTCTGATTCCCGGGTCACAATCTTCGGCTTGAAGCCTCGCGCTTCGCCCGAATCTGAGACCCCATGGATCAATACCACGGCACCACCATCCTGAGCGTGCGGCGCGGCAACCTCGTCGCGCTCGGCGGCGACGGCCAGGTCACCCTCGGCAACGTCGTCGTGAAGGCCACGGCCCGCAAGGTGCGCAAGCTGTACCGCGACCAGGTGCTCGCCGGCTTCGCCGGGGCCACCGCCGACGCCTTCACCCTCTTCGAACGCTTCGAGGCCAAGCTCGAGAAGCACCAGGGCCACCTGGTGCGCGCCGCGATCGAGCTGACCAAGGACTGGCGCACCGACCGCGTGCTGCGCCGCCTGGAGGCGATGCTGGCGGTGGCCGACAAGGAAGCCTCGCTGATCATCACCGGCAACGGCGACGTGCTGGAGCCCGAGAAGGGCATCGTCGCGATCGGCTCCGGCGGCTCGTATGCGCAGGCCGCCGCGATCGCGCTGCTGGAGCACACCGACCTGGCGCCGCAGGACATCGTCAAGCGATCGCTCGAGATCGCCGGCGACCTGTGCATCTACACGAACCAGAACCACACGATCGAAATCCTGGGCGAAAGCACCCGATGAGCTCCATGACCCCGCAAGAGATYGTGTCCGAGCTGGACAAGCACATCGTCGGCCAGGCCGGCGCCAAGCGCGCGGTCGCGATCGCGCTGCGCAACCGCTGGCGCCGCCAGCAGGTCGACGGCGCGCTGCGCGGCGAGATCACGCCGAAGAACATCCTGATGATCGGCCCGACCGGCGTCGGCAAGACCGAGATCGCGCGCCGGCTGGCCAAGCTGGCCGATGCGCCGTTCATCAAGGTCGAGGCGACCAAGTTCACCGAGGTCGGCTACGTCGGCAAGGACGTCGACACCATCATCCGCGACCTGGTCGACATGGCCGTCAAGCAGGAGCGCGAGACGCAGATCAAGCGCCAGCGGGTGCGCGCCGAAGACGCCGCGGAAGACCGGGTGCTCGACATCCTGGTGCCGCCGCCGCGCGCCGCGAGCAGCGACTTCGGCCTGACACCGACCACCCCGGCCGCACCGGCGGCCGACAACACCGCCCGCCAGGTGATGCGCAAGCGGCTGCGCGAAGGCTCGCTCGACGACAAGGAGATCGAGATCGAGGTGGCCGACACCAAGCCGACGCTGGACATCATCGGCCCGCCGGGGATGGACGAGATGGCCGAGCAGCTGAAGGGCATGTTCGCCAACCTCGGCAGCGCCAAGCGCAAGCTGCGCAAGCTGAAGATCGGCGAGGCGCTGAAGCTGCTGGTCGACGACGAGGCGGCCAAGCTCGTCAACGAGGACGAGATCAAGACCGCCGCGCTGCACAACACCGAGCAGAACGGCATCGTGTTCCTCGACGAGATCGACAAGGTCGCGTCGCGCAACGAATCGAGCGGCGCCGATGTCTCGCGCCAGGGCGTGCAGCGCGACCTGCTGCCGCTGGTCGAGGGCACCACCGTCAACACCAAGTACGGCATGGTGAAGACCGACCACATCCTGTTCATCGCGTCGGGTGCGTTCCACCTGAGCAAGCCGAGCGACCTGATCCCCGAGCTGCAGGGGCGCTTCCCGATCCGCGTCGAGCTCGGCTCGCTGAGCGTCGACGATTTCGAGGCCATCCTGACGCAGACGCACGCGAGCCTCGTCAAGCAGTACCAGGCGCTGCTCGCGACCGAGGGCGTCACACTCGAGCTGCGGCCCGACGCCATCCGCCGCCTGGCGCAGATCGCGTTCGACGTGAACGAGCGCACCGAGAACATCGGCGCGCGGCGCCTGTCGACGGTGATGGAGCGCCTGCTCGACGAGGTGAGTTTCGACGCACCGAAGCTGTCGGGCCAGACGGTGTCGATCGGCGCCGCCGAGGTCGATGCGAAGCTCGGCGAGCTGGCGAAGAACGAAGACCTGTCGCGCTACATCCTCTGAGCCTGCGCGGCCGCCTCGCGCCGCCAGGCGCCGGGCGGCAGGCCGGTGACGCGCTTGAACGCCTTGTTGAAGGCCGGCTCGGAGTCGTAGCCCACCTGGGCCGCGATGCCCGCGAGCGGCGCATCGCCGGCGCGCATCAGGCAGCCGGCACGGAACATCCGCCAGCGCGTCAGGTATTCGAGCGGCGGCTCACCCACCTGCTGGCGGAAGCGCTGCGCGAACGCCGAGCGCGACAGGCCGGCCGCCGACGCCAGTTCGTCGACGGTCCAGGCCCGCGCGAG
The DNA here is from genome assembly GCF_056405435.1 of Rhizobacter sp. P1_G5. NCBI lineage: Bacteria > Pseudomonadati > Pseudomonadota > Betaproteobacteria > Burkholderiales > Sphaerotilaceae > Rhizobacter > Rhizobacter sp. P1_G5. Next base: position 8,102 of record NZ_JBFUCB010000005.1, read on the forward strand.
TTCATGGTGCATGCGGCGCAAGGCCGCGCCGATGCGGCGGTCGGCCCAGGCCGTCAGCCAGCTCGCACCCGCCCCCTCGTCCAGCGCGACCGCCTGCGCATGCGAGCGCACCGCATGCACGAACAGGATGTCGGCGAGCCGGCTGATCACGGTGCCAGAGCCGAGCGCCGGGGTGCCAGTTTCGACCGCGAGCATCTGCAGCGTGGCCTGCAGCAGCCGGCTGCGGTCGTCGTCCAGCCGCGCCAGCAGCAGCGCGGGAATCAGCTCGACCAGCGGCTTCGCCGCCAGCGCATCGAATTCGAACCACCCGGTGATCGCGGTGGCCGGCGCACCGCCGCCGCCCAGCGTCACGACGCCGCCGACGTGGTCGCGCACCGTCTCGCTGCACGGCCGCGTCGCGGAACCAGGAGCGTCGCTCAGTACGTAGCGCGAGCCGCGCACCATCACGAAGCAATCGCCCGCCGCCAGCGCGAGCGGCGGCCCGGCGCCGTCCAGCTGCAGCAGCGCACTGCCCCGCACGACGAGCCCGAAGCGCGCCATGCGGCCGGCCGCGAAATCCAGGCCCCAGGGCGCGCTCAGTTCGAGCCGTGCGTACAACGCGCTGCGCACCCGCATCGCGGCAAAGATGTCATCGAGGGGGTCCATCATTTTTTGGACGGTCAGGCAAGAGATCGAGCGTAGCAGGTATTCATCGTCCTGGACCTGCCTCCCAGAATGGGGCCATCCCCTTCTCGACGAGACCGCGATGCAAAGCCTTCACCTGGATGCCGACAACCCTGCAGCGCCCCTGGTGGTGCGAGACGCGCCACCGGCATCGCCCGGCCCGCACGACGTGCGCGTGCGCGTGCACGCGGTGTCGCTGAACCGGCGCGACCTGATGATCCGCGCCGGCACCTACCCGGTTCCGTTGACGCCGGGGGTCGTGCCGGTCAGCGACGGTGCGGGCGAGGTGATCGAGGTGGGCCGCGCGGTGACGCGCTTCGCGGTCGGCGATCGGGTGACCAGCACCTACTTCCCGCAGTGGACCGAAGGCCGGCTGAGCCTGGCGCAGGCGATGCAGCAGACCGGCTGCAGCCTGCCGGGCTGGCTGGCCAGCGAGGTGGTGGTCGACGAAGGATCGGTGCTCGCGATGCCGGACCACCTCGGCTTCGACGAAGCGGCCACGCTGCCCTGCGCCRCGCTGACCGCGTGGAACGGCCTGACCGGCGGCCGGCCGGTGCGCGCCGGCAGCACGGTGCTGACGCTGGGCGCCGGCAGCATCGCGGTGTTCGCGATCCAGTTCGCGAAGGCGCTCGGCGCCCGCGTGATCGCGACGACGTCCGGCGACGACAAGGCAGCGCGCTTGAAGTCGCTCGGCGCGGACGAGGTCGTCGACTACCGGCAGCGGGCCGACTGGGACCGCGAGGTGCTGCGCCTGACCGACGGCCGCGGCGCCGACCATGTGATCGAGGCGGTCGGGCCGGCCACGCTGGAGCGCTCGCTGCGCTGCGCCGCGTGGGATGCCGACATCGGCCTGATGGGCGTGTTCGGCACCGACGACGCCCGCCTCGACCCGCGCGCCTTCAGCGGCCGGCTGCTGACGCTGCGCCGCATTGCCGTCGGCAGCCGCAGCGACTTCGAGGCGATGAACCGGCTGATCGCCGCGCACCGGCTGAGGCCGGTGATCGATCACGTGTTCCCCATCGATCAGGCCGAGGCCGCCTACCGGCACCTGGCCGACGGCGCGCACCTCGGCAAGGTGGTCATCCGCGTCAGCGGCTGATCACAGCGCCGGGATCACAGCGCCAGGCGGTGCGACTGCAGCTCCAGCAGCCCGTCGAAGATCAGCGTGTCGACGGTCTCGAACGGCAGCGGCACGATCGGCGCCAGCTTCACGGCCGCGCCGCCGGTCATCACGAACACCGGCTCCTGGCCGGTGCGCGCACGCAGCTTGTCCGCCATGCGCAGGATCGCTCCGGCCATCGCATGCGCGCCGCCGCTCATCAGCGCATCGCTGGTGTTGGTCGGGAAATCGACCACCTCGCCGGTCGGTGCCTTCAGGCCCGCGGTGCCCATCTCGAGGGCACGCAGCATCAGCCCGAAGCCCGGCAGGATCATGCCGCCGATGAAACGTCCGGTTTCATCCAGCGCATCGACGGTGACGGCCGTGCCCACCATCACCACCAGCGCGGGCCGCGGCGCACCGGCCGCCCGCACGCGCTGCCAGGCGCCGATCAACGCGACCCAGCGGTCGGTGCCGAGGCGGTTCGGGTGGTCGTAGCCGTTGGTGACGCCGGCGGCATGCGCGGTCGAGACCACCCAGCGCGGCTCGATCTGCCAGTGCGCGAGCTGCTCCAGCTGCTCCTCGACCTCGCGCCGGATGCCCTCGCCGGCCACCACGCAGCCCAGCATGCTGCTCGGCGGCGGCAGGTTCTTCCATTCGGTGTCGGCCAGCCGGTCGATGGTTTCGAGGAAGACGGCGCCGTGCGCCAGCAGCCGCGCGCCCGGTTGCGGACTGCCGTAGTGCGCCCACTTGAGCCGCGTGTTGCCGATGTCGATGGCCAGGAACGTCATGGCCGCAAGGGTAACCGCTGCCGCCCGGGCGACAGGCCGGCATCCGGCAAACCCGGGAAAGTCCCGGGCCCGCCGCGCGCCAGCCGCTTCAGGCCGCCGACGGCGAGTTGACGGTGCGCAGCAGGTCGCGCACGCGGGCAATCGTCTGCGCCGCCCAGATGCCCTTGAACGGCTTCGTGATGCGTTGCTCCACTTCGTCGAGCAGCGCCTCGATGTCGTTGCGCGAGCGCGCCCGCTTCAGGCGCATCAGCGTCAGCGAGCCGGCGACCGGCGCCTCGGCCTTCACGGCGCGCATCAGGATCGCGCGCGCTTCGTCGAGCGCGGCGTCGGCTTCGTCCAGCGGCGCCAGGTCGGAGATCGGCAACTCGCCGAGCATCGAATCGGTGAGCACCGACTCCGGCTGCAGGCTCAGCGACGGCGGCAACGGGCCGGAGACGGTGTCCAGCGGCAGGTCGACATCGAGCGGTGCCAGGCCGGAATTGCCCTGCATCGAACCGGTGCCCTGCGTGAACATGATCAGGCCCATGGCCACCAGCTCGTCGAAGATCTGGTCGGGCACCCCGGCCTGCACGGCGAGCTGCCGCACCTGGCTCTCGCGCCTGCGACCATCGACCAGCAGCAAGACCGTGCGATGCCGCTGTCCCAGTTTTCGTTGTCGACTGCCCAACTCGTCGACGCCTTCCGGCGTCTTCACGGGGATATTGATGCTCGGCACGGAACCACTCCTGATGTTCTGCCCTGGCGCCCCCTCCGGCGCTGTACTTCTGAACGGCGCGATTGTGCCGCCGGAATCGGGTCGGGTAGACCATGATTCCCCGCAACGGAGTGCGGCCGCCCGCTGCGAAGTATCGGCGATACACTCGCGATTGACGTATACGTCAATTGCAACGAACGGAGTCCACGTGACGACCAAGGCACCGGATGGGGCGGATTTCCAGTATGCGGACGCCGGGAGCAAGAAGCGCGCCTTCGACCTCTCCGCGATCGATCCCGGCGCAAAGCCGTTCTCGACCGGCGMCAAGCCGGCCGACAAGGCGGCTGTCGATGCACTGGCGCTGGAGCTCGACGAACTGCAGAACCTGTTCTTCGCCGACCGCCGCTTCAAGCTGCTGGTGGTGCTGCAGGGCACCGACACCAGCGGCAAGGACGGCACGCTGCGCGGCGTGTTCGGCCAGATGAGCGCGCTGGGCGTGCAGACGGTCGGCTGGAAGGCGCCGACCGCCCCGGAGCGCGACCACGACTTCCTGTGGCGCATCCACCAGAAGGTGCCGGGTGCCGGCGAGGTGATGGTCTTCAACCGCAGCCACTACGAAGACGTGCTGGTGCCGGTGGTGAACGGCTGGATCACGCCGCAGCAGGCGCGCCAGCGCTACGCCCACATCAACGACTTCGAGCGCATGCTGACCGAGACCGGCACCGTGGTGCTGAAGTTCATGCTGCACATCTCGAAGGACGAGCAGCGCGCCCGGCTGCAGGAGCGGCTGGACGACCCGACGAAGAACTGGAAGTTCGCGCCCGAGGACCTGACCGTGCGCAAGCAGTGGAAGGCCTACCAGCAGGCGTATGCCGATGCGATCGCAGCCACCGGCACGCGCTGGGCGCCGTGGACCGTGGTGCCGGCCGATTCGAAGACGCACCGCAACCTGATGATCGCGACGCTGGTGAAGCGCGCGCTGCTCGGGCTGAAGCTGCGCTACCCGCCGGCCAGCGACGACCTCGCGAAGCTGCGCGTGCGCTGACACGGAGACACTGATGACCGCTGATCCTTCAACGCGCAACCGGCCGAGCGCCGGGCCGCTCCCAAGCCGGCCGGCATCCCCTCGGGGGATCGGCGAAGGTACCCCTTCGACGAGGGGCAGTCATGACTACCGGCCCACGCACAAGGTGCGCTTCGTGACCGCCGCGAGCCTGTTCGACGGCCACGACGCGGCGATCAACATCATGCGGCGCATCCTGCAGGGCATGGGCGCCGAGGTGATCCACCTGGGGCACAACCGCTCGGTCGACGAGGTGGTCACCGCGGCGCTGCAGGAAGACGTGCAGGGCATCGCGATCAGCAGCTACCAGGGCGGGCACGTCGAGTACTTCAAGTACATGGTCGACCTGCTGCGCGAGCGCGGCGGCGCGCACATCCAGGTGTTCGGCGGCGGCGGCGGCGTGATCGTGCCGGCCGAGATCGCCGAGCTGCAGCGCTACGGCGTGAGCCGCATCTACAGCCCCGAAGACGGCCAGCGCATGGGCCTGCAGGGAATGATCGGCGAGATGGTGATGCGCTGCGACCAAGACCTGTCGCCGCATGCGCCCACGGCGCTGGCGGCGATCCAAGGCCGCGGCGAGCCGCAGCGGCGTGCGCTGGCACAGCTGATCACCGCGCTCGAGAACGGCGCCGTGCCCGAGGCCCTGAAGGCCGAGCTGCACGCCGTCGCGCAGCAGAACGCGCCGCCGGTGCTCGGCATCACCGGCACCGGCGGCGCCGGCAAGAGCTCGCTGACCGACGAGCTGATCCGCCGGCTGCGCCTCGACCAGGGCGACGCACTGCACGTCGCGGTGATCAGCATCGACCCGTCGCGCCGCAAGAGCGGCGGCGCGTTGCTCGGTGACCGCATCCGCATGAACGCGATCGCACCGTGGCGGGCCGGACCGCGGGTCTTCATGCGCAGCCTGGCCACGCGCGACTTCGGCAGCGAGATCAGCCAGGCCCTGCCCGACGTGCTGGCCGCCTGCCGCGCCGCCGGCTTCGACCTCGTGATCGTCGAGACCTCCGGCATCGGCCAGGGCGATGCGGCGATCGTGCCGCTGGTCGACGTGCCGATGTACGTGATGACGCCGGAGTTCGGTGCCGCGAGCCAGCTCGAGAAGATCGACATGCTGGATTTCGCCGAGTTCGTCGCGATCAACAAGTTCGACCGCAAGGGCGCGGCCGACGCGCTGCGCGACGTGGCCAAGCAGGTGCAGCGCAACCGCGAGGCCTGGGGCACGCGGCCCGACGAGATGCCAGTGTTCGGCACGATGGCCAGCCGCTTCAACGACGACGGCGTGACCGCGCTGTACCAGGCGCTGCTGCCGCGGCTGGCCGCCCTCGGCATGCCGGTGCGCGCGGGCGTGCTGCCGCCGGCCGCGACGCGCCACAGCACCCACCAGGTGCCGATCGTGCCCGGCGCGCGCGTGCGCTACCTGGCCGAGATCAGCGACACGGTGCGCGGCTACAAGCAGCACGCGCGCGCGCAGGCCCGGCTCGCGCGCGAGGTGCAGCAGCTGCGTGGTGCGGCGCGCATGCTGCTGGAGGCCGATGCGGCGCAACCGGCTCACGCGAATGCCGCGGCGCAGCTCGCCGACCAGCGCGAGCAGCGGCTCGATGCCGCGTCGCGCAAGCTGCTGGCGCAGTGGCCGCAGCTGCAGGCCGCCTATGCGGGTGACGAGTACGTCGTGAAGATCCGCGACAAGGAACTGCGCACCGCGCTGACCACGCAGAGCCTGTCGGGCACCAAGGTGCGCAAGGTGGCGCTGCCGCAGTTCGAGGACCACGGCGAGATCCTGAAGTGGCTGCTGCTCGACAACGTGCCCGGCAGCTTCCCGTACAGCGCCGGCACCTTCGCGTTCAAGCGCGAGGGCGAGGACCCGACGCGCATGTTCGCCGGCGAAGGCGATGCCTTCCGCACCAACCGGCGCTTCAAGCTGCTGTCCGAAGGCATGCCGGCGAAGCGGTTGTCGACCGCGTTCGACAGCGTCACGCTGTACGGCAACGACCCGGCGCTGCGGCCCGACATCTACGGCAAGGTCGGCAACTCCGGTGTCAGCATCGCGACGCTGGACGACATGAAGGTGCTGTACGGCGGCTTCGACCTGTGCAACCCGGCCACCAGCGTCAGCATGACGATCAACGGGCCGGCGCCGACGATCCTCGCGATGTTCATGAACACCGCGATCGACCAGCAGCTGGAGCGCTTCCAGGCCGACAACGGCCGCGAGCCGAGCGACGATGAACTGCACAAGATCCGCGCGTGGGTGCAGCAGAACGTGCGCGGCACGGTGCAGGCCGACATCCTGAAGGAAGACCAGGGGCAGAACACCTGCATCTTCTCGACCGAGTTCAGCCTGAAGGTGATGGGCGACATCGCCGAATACTTCGTGCACCACCAGGTGCGCAACTTCTACTCGGTGAGCATCAGCGGCTACCACATCGCCGAAGCGGGGGCGAACCCGATCAGCCAGCTCGCGTTCACGCTGAGCAACGGCTTCACGTTCGTCGAGGCGTATCTCGCGCGCGGCATGCACGTCGACGACTTCGCGCCGAACCTGAGCTTCTTCTTCAGCAACGGCATGGACCCGGAGTACACCGTGCTGGGCCGCGTCGCGCGGCGTATCTGGGCGGTGGCGATGCGCGAGCGCTACGGCGCCAACGAGCGCAGCCAGAAGCTGAAGTACCACGTGCAGACCTCGGGCCGCTCGCTGCATGCGCAGGAGATCCAGTTCAACGACATCCGCACCACGCTGCAGGCGCTGATCGCGGTCTACGACAACTGCAACTCGCTGCACACCAATGCCTTCGACGAGGCGATCACGACGCCGACCGAGGACAGCGTGCGCCGCGCGATGGCGATCCAGCTGATCATCAACCGCGAATGGGGCCTGGCGAAGAACGAGAACCCGAACCAGGGCGCGTTCATCATCGACGAGCTGACCGAGCTGGTGGAAGAGGCGGTGCTGGCCGAGTTCGAGAAGATCGCCGAGCGCGGCGGCGTGCTGGGTGCGATGGAGACCGGCTACCAGCGCGGCCAGATCCAGGAGGAGAGCATGCACTACGAGATGCTCAAGCACACCGGCGAGTACCCGATCATCGGCGTCAACACCTTCCGCAACCCGCACGGCGACCCGGTGCAGGATCACATCGAGCTGGCGCGCTCGACCGACGACGAGAAGCAGTCGCAGCTCGCGCGGCTTGCCGCCTTCCATGCAACGCATGCCGATGCGGCGCCGGCGATGCTGGCGCGGCTGCAGCAGGCGGTGATCGCGAACGGCAACGTGTTCGAGGTGCTGATGGACGCGGTGCGCTGCTGCTCGCTCGGGCAGATCACCGCGGCGCTGTTCGAGGTGGGCGGGCAGTACCGGCGCAGCATGTAGCCGGGCCGGCGCCTGCCGGCAAGCTTGGGGATGCCGGCACACGCCAAAAGCGATGACAATCCGGTGCCATGAAAGCGCCGCCCATCCGACGATCGACGTCCACCGCGCTCGCCACCGCACGCCGCGCATGGCGGCTGCTGTACAGCGACTCGCGCCGTTGCATCGCGCTGGCCGACCAGGCGCTCGAGCGCAGCCTCGCGCACGGCGACCAGGCCGCCGAAGGCTGGGCCCGGCTGGTGCGCGGGCTGCACCTGATCTGGTATTCCACACCGCTCGAAGCCGCCGGCGAGCTGGCCGAGGCCGACCGCTGCTTCGACGCCACGCACGACCGCGCCGGCCACCTGCTGGCCGAGGTCGGCATCGCGCGCTGCCTGTGGCGCGAGGGCAAGTACCGCGAATCGCTGGAGCGCGCGCTGCCGCTGCGCGCCGAGGGCCTGGCGGTGCTGAAGCACGACGAGCTCGGCATGCTGCTGAACGTGATCGCCGGCTGCTATGCCTCGCTCGGCCAGTCGGAGCAGGCCTTCGCGTACATGTTCCAGGCGCTCAACGAATCGCGCCCGGCACGCGGCAACGGCTTCGAGGTGGTGCTGTACTGCAACCTCGCGCACGAGCTGATCCAGCTCGGCGACTACCACCAGGCGCTCAGCCACGTCGAGGAAGGCATCGCCCGCTATGCGCGGCTCGACAACCCGCGGCTGCTCAGCGTGCTGCTGATCAACCGCGTGATCTGCCTGACCAACCTCGAGCGCGCGGCCGATGCGCTGGGCGATGTCGAGCGGCTGCTCGCGCTGCCGACCGACGCGAGCGGGCGCGGCAGCACCAACGCGAACTTCGAGACGATGGCGATCGCCGCGCTGCGCGCCGGCAACACCGCGCTCGGTGCCGAGCTGATCGAGCGCGCCTCGCAGGACAAGAGCGGCATCAAGGTGCCCGACGAGCGCATCACGCTGGTGGTCGCCACCGCCGAGGTGATGGCCGCGCGCGACCTGCTGCCGCAGGCCGCTGCGCTGCTCGCGCAGGCGCAGCCGGCGGTGCTGAACGCCGCGGCCGAAGGCCTGAGCCTGCGCGTGCGCTGCCTGTTCCACCAGGCGATGGCCGACACCCATGAGCGGCTGGGCCACGCGGCGCAGGCGCTGGCCTCGCTGCGCATCTGGCAGGCGCTGCACGTCGAGCGCGCGCAGCAGGCCTCGCGGGCGCGCTACCAGGCGGCCTCGCTGCAGACCGAGCTGCGCCGGCTGCAGCAGAACCTCGACGAGATCGAGGCGCGCCGCCGCAGCACCGAGCGCGCGAAGGCCGAGCTCGAGGCCATCAACCAGCAGCTGTCGCAGAAGATCGACGAGGTCGAGGCGCTGCAGGCCGAGCTGCGGCAGCAGGCCACGCGCGACTTCCTGACCGGCCTGTTCAACCGCCGCCACCTGAACGACGTGCTGCCGCAGATGCTGCTGCTCGCGCAGCGCGAGCAGCAACCGCTGGCGGCCGCGATCATCGACCTGGACCACTTCAAGTCGGTGAACGACCGGCACGGCCACGTGGCCGGCGACAAGCTGCTGGCCGCGTTCGGTGCACTGCTGATCGCGCACGGGCGGCGCAGCGACATCGCGTTCCGCTTCGGCGGCGAGGAGTTCTGCCTGCTGATGCCGCGCACCGATGCGTTCGCCGCGCAGCGCAAGGTCGAGGCGCTGCTCGGCGCGTGGCGCGATGAGGTGTTCCAGTTCGAGACCGGTACGCTGCACGGCAACACCTTCTCGGCCGGTGTCGCCGATTCGCTCGCCGAGCTGGCGGCGATGGAGCAGTTGCTGAAGACCGCCGACGACCGGCTGCTCGAGGCCAAGCGCAGCGGGCGCAACCAGGTGCTGGCGGCGGACCTGCGGGCCGATCCGATCGAAGCCTAGAAGCTGCCTGGATCCCCCGGGAACACCACCGGCGATTCGTAGCCGTCGGCCGACACCGCCGACACACCGAAGAACCAGTCGTCGATCACGACGTTCTTCAGCACCAGCTGGGTTGCATCGCCCGCGACGAAGCGGCTGCGCTGCCACTGCGGTGCGGTCGTCTCGCGCCACCAGACACGGTACCCGGCCACGCCCGGCTGTGCCTGCCACTTGACTGTGGTGTCCGGCGTCACCGCACCCCCGATCGACACCCCCTTCGGCGGCATCGGCGCGTTCGCCATCGCGGCCAGCGTCACCGCGTTCAGCCGCGTCACCTGCGCGAGGTACGGGAAGTCGACGCCGTCGATCGTGTCGCCGTAGGCGATGCCGCCCTCGGTGCGCAGGTCCTGGTGCTGGCGCGTGTAGTCCTCGTGCGCCTCGGTCACGCGCACCGCCGGGATGCCGGCATCGAGGAACGGCACCTGGTCGCCGCCGCGGCCGTAGCGGTCGGTGCGGTAGACCATCTGCACGCGCAAGTTGGTCAGGTAGCGTTCCGACAGGCTGGCCATGAAGCGCGCGATGTTGCGCGACGGCGAATCGACCTCGCCGCCGTTGTAGCGCCGCTTGCCGGCCTGCGCCGGCGTCTCGACCGCCTTGGTCCCTTCGGAGAACACGCGCACCGTGCCGTTGTCGTGCACGCCGTCCTGGCCGCGGCTGTTGCCGACGATGTCGTTGTTCAGGTCGGCCTGCACCTGCCAGCCCTCGACCTTGGCATGGTCGACCAGCACCTTGCCGCCGTACAGGCCCTGCTCCTCGCCGGACAGCGCGGCATAGACGATGGTCGCGCGGAACTTGTATTTCGACAGCACCCGCGCCGCCTCCATCAGCGCGGCGACCCCCGACGCGTCGTCGTTCGCGCCGGGCGCGTCGCTGGTCGCATCCATCACGTCGCTGACGCGCGAGTCGAGGTGGCCGGTGATCACGATCACGCGCTGCGGCTCGGTGGTGCCACGCTGCACCGCGACGATGTCCATCACCTCGGTCGGCTGCGGCAGCCGCGGGCCGGTGAAGGTCTGCGACGGCGTCGCCACCTGCAGGCAGCCGCCGCAGTCGCGCGACAGCGCGGCGAAGCGCGACTGCACCCAGCGGCGCGCCGCGCCGATGCCGCGCGTCGGCGAGGTGGTGTCCGAGGCGGTGTGGCGCGTGCCGAAGGCGACCAGGTGGGTGATGGTGCTGCGCAGTTCGTCGGGGCTGACGGCGGCGGCGATCTCGCGCAGCGCCGGCTGGTCCGGGAACGGCGCCGGGTCGGGCGCCGCGTGCGCAGCGCCCGCGATCGAACACAAGGCCAGCAGGCTCAGGCGAATCAGCTTCATCATGGAATCCAGGTGAGGGGAAGGTGGATCATGCCGGCTCGGGCCACGGGAAGCGCCCGTTCAGCACCGGCACGTCGCGCAGCCGCGCGACGCTGAAATCGATGAAGGCGCGCAGCTTCGCGGTGGCGCGGCGGCCTTCGAGGTGCACCAGCTGCACCGGCACCGGTGCCGGCTCGTGCCCGGCCAGCACGATGCGCAGCCGCCCGGCGCGCACGTCGTCGGCCACCTGGTATGACATCGCCCGCGCCAACCCGTGCCCGGCCAGCGCGGCAGCGATCGCCATCTCGCCGGTGTTGCCCACCAGCTGCATGCGCGGTTGCACGCTCTCGCCGCGCGTGCCGAACGCCCACGGCACGTTCACCGCGCCGTGCTGCGAGAAGCCGATCGCCGCATGCTGCGCCACGTCGGCCGGCGTGCGCGGCACGCCATGCGCCGCCAGGTAGCCGGGCGACGCGACGACGACGCGCCGCACCTGGCCGAGCGGCACCGCGCGCAAGCCCGAATCGGCGAGGCGCGCGATGCGCACCGCGACATCGAAGCCCTCGTCGAGCAGGTGCACGACGTGGTCGGCGAACCAGGTGCGCGCGCTGACCTGGGGGTGCGCCGCGAGGAAGTCGAGCACCACCGGCGCGACGTGCAGCCGCCCGAACATCGCCGGCGCGGTGATCGCGAGCAGCCCCTGCGGCGCGGTGTACGCACCGCCCGCGGCCGCCTCGGCCTCGGCGATGTCGGCCAGGATGCGCTTGCAGTCGGCGTGGAAGCGCGTGCCGGCATCGGTCAGCGAGACGCTGCGCGTCGTGCGCCGCAGCAGCTGCGCGCCCACGTGCTGCTCGATCGCCGCGACCGCCCGCGTGACGGCCGGCGGCGACATGCCGAGCAGCCGCGCCGCCGGCGCAAAGCCGCGCGCCTCGGCGACGGCCACGAACACCCGCATCCCTTCGAGTCGGTCCATCCGCGCATTCTCGCCATTCCGCGCGGCGGAAGAATCAAATGCGCCCGGCGGGGATTCCGCTGCGCGGCGCCGCCGCCTAAGGTAGGGGCATGAACGACACCCCCCTCTTCCACGCCGGCGAACTGGCGGTTCAGCAACGTGCCGGCGTGCGCGCGATGGTCGACGGCTTCGCGTCGCACATGATCCGCGACGCGATGCCGCTGCAGCACCAGCAGTTCTTCGCCCAGCTGCCGACGCTGTTCGTCGGCAGCCTCGATGCGATGCGTCGCCCGTGGGCCTCGGTGCTGAGCGGTGCGCCGGGCTTCGCCGATGCGCAGGACGCGCGGCACCTGCGCATCCGCGCCGCGCGCGACGCCGCCGATCCGCTGTCGGCCCACCTGGCCGTCGGCGACCCGATCGGCCTGCTGGGCCTGGAGCCGCACACGCGGCGGCGCAACCGGCTGAACGGGACGGTCACGCAGCTGGACGCCGCGCGCATCGAGGTGCAGGTCGACGCGAGCTTCGGCAACTGCCCGCAGTACATCCAGGCGCGCGACGTGGCGCCGGCTGACCGACCGGCTTCGGCGACGCGACCGGAAGCCACGCTGCTGGGTCCGCTGCTGAGCCCGCAGGCGAGCGCGCTGGTGCGCGGAGCGGACACGCTGTTCATCGCGTCGGCGTCGCCGCATGCGCGCGGCGAGGCGGGCGCGGACGGTGTCGACGTCTCGCACCGCGGCGGCCGGCCGGGCTTCGTGCGGGTCGAGACGGTCGGCGCGCACAGCGTGCTGACGATCCCCGACTTCCGCGGCAACCGGCTCTTCAACACGCTCGGCAACATCGCGGCCCACCCGCACGCCGGGCTGCTGTTCATCGACTACGCGCGCGGCGACGTGCTGCAGCTGACCGGCGACGCCGAGCTGGTCTGGGACGGCCCCGAGCTGCAGGCCTTCGCCGGCGCGCAGCGGCTGCTGCGGGTGCAGGTGCAGGCCGGCGTGTGGCGGCCGCAGGCGCTGCCGCTGCGCTGGTCGGCAGCCGAGTTCGCGCCGCAGCTCGCGGACACCGGGCGGTGGGCCGATCCGGCCGACCCGTCCGATCCCGCCGACCCGGCCGGCTGAGTCCGGTGGCCTACGTGGCCTTGGCCAGCTGCAACGCAGGCGTCAGCAGCGCGAGGTGCGCATCGAGCGCCTGCTGTGCGGCGGCCAGGGTCCCGGCCCCGTCGCTGCGGGGATCGTCACCCTCATCGTCGCGCAGCGCCTGCGGGGGGGTGGCGCCAGCGGCCGGCGGCGCTGCGCCGCGCGGCGCCTGGACGGCCTGCTCCAGCGGGCCGCGCAGCGCATGGCCGGGCGGCAGTTCCTGTGCATAGGCGCGCCAGAAGTCGAGGCTCGCCTGCGACACCGGGCTCGGCGGCGCGGCCGTCGCGCCCGTGGGATCGGCCTGCCCCGGGGGTGCCGTCCGCGGTTCGAGCATCTGCTGCAGCGTGGCGATCGGGACGGCGGCCGGTGGCAGAAGCTGCGCGGGCGCGGGTGACTGCGATGGCGCCCGTCGTGGCGCCGGACGCACCGGAGGCGGAGGCAGAGGCGAAGTCGGTGCATGCGCCTCACCGCCGGAGACCGGCGCCTGCCGCACCGGTGCTGGGGCCGGTGCGAAAACGGGGCCGGGTGCAGCAGGCAGCGTCGCCCCTTCGCGCAAACCTTGCTCGAACAGCTCGCGCGCCGACCTGCCCTCGTCGCCGGGCGGATCCACGGCGTGCGGCGCATCGTGCACCGCGGCCTGCGCCTCGCGCCAGCCAGCCTCGAAGTCGGACGCCACCGCTGGATCGGCCGGGCGAGCCGGCGTCTGCGCCGGCTGCGGCCTCGGTGGCTGCACGCGCCGCGGTGCGGATGCAGGCGCACGGGCAGGCGCCCGAGCCACCACAGGCGCTGGCGCTGGCGCTGGCGCAGGCGCTGGCGGGGGCGAGAGCGGGGGCGCAGACGCCGACTGCGATGCGATCCCCGGCTCACGCAGTGGCGTGGCCTGGGGCGGTGGCGCCCCGCGGGCCGGTTCTCGCGCAGGCACCGGTGAGGCCGTCGGCATCGCTTGCGGATCGGTGTCCGTGGAGGGTGGTGGCACGTGCACCGTGGCCACAGGCGCAGCGGGAGGCGAAGACGACCGCAGCGGCGATGGCGATGGCGATGGCGATGGCGGCAACGGCACCGCAACAGGCTCGGTGGCAGGTTCTTCCCGCGGCGGCTCGTCCGGCTCGACCGAGCACACCGGCGGCCGTGGCAGGCCGTCGTCGAGCGCAGCCTGCACCGCATCCCTGAACACCGCTTCCTCGCGCAGCACCCGTTGCGCAGACATCGGCTGCGAGGCCTCGCCCCGGACCGCGTCGTCGACCTGGTGCCGGCGGCGCATGCTCTCGGCGAGCTGCGCCACGCGGGCCTCGTCGGCGCGGCGCCGATCGTCCGACACCGAGCTCACGGCCGCCCCGATCCGCCGACCCCGACCGTTTCCGTTTTCGGATCGGGATCGGGCTCGAAGTCGGTCGCCTGCTCTTCGCGCACGTGGTAGTCCAGCAGCACCGCCATCGCGTCGACCTCCACGCCCGGCGCCACCAGGACCATGTAATGCAGCGGCTCCTTGTCGCTGCGCCGGCGCACCGGCAGGCGCCGGAAGCCGATGCGTTCCAGCGCACGCCTCGAGCGCACGTTGTCGTCATAGACCGAGGTCAGCAGGCAGTCGACGCCGTTGCGCAAGGCGAACTCGCACAGCAGCGCGCCCGCCTGGGCGGCCAGGCCGCGCCCCTGGAAATCGATGCCGATCCAGAAATAGAAGAAGCCCGCGCGCGCCCAGCGGTACAGGCCGGTGTGGCCGACGAAGCCGTGCTCCGCATGCATCACGGCGTAGTCCATGCGGTCGGTCTCGCGGCGCCGCTCGTCGACCCAGGTCGCCGCATCGCGCTTCTCGTCGATCGGATCGAACCCCGACATCACCGCGATCTGCGGATCGCGGAACTGGTGGCCGAGGGCCGGCGCATGGCTGCCGTCGAGCGGCTCCAGCGCCAGCCCGCCCGGCTGCCGCGCGATGCAGCGCAGCCAGCCGCCGGGCGCTTCGTCCCAGCCGGCCAGGCGCTCGTCCAGGCGCTGCTGCACGTCGCGCGCCAGCGGATCGTCCGGCCGGCACGCGAGCGCGGCCGCGGCATGGCGCAACGCGGCCTCGAGATCGCCGCGGCAGGACTCGCACCAGGCGAGCTGCGCGAGGTCGGGCGCACTCGGCCCGTGCACCGCCAGGCCGCGCAGCCAGACCCGCCGCGCGAAGCCCCATTCGGCGATGCGCATCGCCGACAGCGCGACGTCGCGGAACAGCGGCGGCGCATCCGGCGACGGCAGGTGCTGCGCCCAGACGCAGCGCAGCGCTTCGGCCCAGGCCTCGCGGTCGACGCCGCTGCGCCCGAGCCAGCGCAGGTGCAGGTCGGGGCAGGCCGCGGCGAACACGCGCGGATCGTGGTGGGCGCGCCGCAGCACCACCAGGCCCGCGGCCGCACCGGCATCGCGCACCGCGGCGCGCATCACGCGCGCGAGCGCCGCGCCATCGCCGCAGTCGCCGCGCGCGAGCGGCGCCGCCCAGCGCTGCAGCGCCGCCTGCGAACTGCCGGCGCCCCCCGCGACCGCCTGCACCACGTCGCCATCGCCGACGGCGCGCTGCCACACCCGCACGCCCTGCTGCCCGAGGTGGGTCGCGAGCAGGCTGAAGTCGGCCGGCAGCAGCCGATCGCGGCGGAACGCGGACAGCACGCTGTCGAAGCCACCGAGCCGCACGCCGCGGTCGTCCGCGAAGCCGCGCGCAGTCGACAGCACCAGGTAGCCGGCCGGGCACAACGCCGCCACCCGCGCCAGCGCCTGCATCGCGCCCACCGGCAGGCACACCGGCGCGCTGTTCAGGCCGGCCACGTGCCGTTCCACCAGCGTGCGCTGCGCCGGCGTCAGCGCCCCCTCGTCGACCGCGCGCCAGCGGCTGGCATCGTCGCCGTCGCGCGCATCGACCAGCTCGTGCGGCGAGGCCTCCAGCAGGCGGCCATAGTGCGTCCCGAGCAGGCGCTGCGGCAGGTGGCGGAAGCGGTCGTGCGCCAGCACCACCACCGGGTTCGCTCCGCACCAGCGCAGCGCGCCGCCGCTCGCCAGCAGATGCGGCGGTTCTTCGCCGTCCAGCGGCCACAGCACCGGCACCAGCAGGTGGCGATCGAGCAGGCCGTGCAGCTCCGGCTCGTGCCGCCACGCGGCGACCTGCGCCTCGTCCGCGACGCAGGCCAGGTAGCGCAGTCGCCGCTCGATGCCGGGCCGCCCGCGTGCCCGTTGCAGCAAGGCCTGCAGCATCAGCCGCGCGGATCCGCCGTCACCCGGCATCCAGTCGACGACGTCCAGCGGCGCCTGCCCGTCCAGCAGGCCGGCCTGTTGCAGGTCATCCCAGTACGCGCAGATCGTCTCGGCCCAGGCGCTCGCGACCAGCGTGTCGAAGTGCGAAGGCGTGTGGCCGGGCGGCGCACGGCGGGGCGGGGCCGCGGCGGGTGCGGCGCAGAGGGGGGTGGCCGGTGGGGTGGCGATGGCTGCGACGAGCATGGGACGGCCTCAGCGAACGACGGGAAGCGTGGTGATCGGCATCGTGGGCGGCATCGCGGGCGGCATCGCGATGGCAGCCGACTGCACGATGCGCGGCGTGATCAGGAACAGCCGCTCGCGCTTCTCGGTGTCGCCGCTCTTCTGGCGCAGCAGCAATACCAGTGCGTCGAAGACCTTGGGCTCGATGCGCACGGCCTGGCCCGCGCGCGTCACCTGGCGGGTTGCCGCGTCGACCTCGATGTCTTCGAAACGGAACTGCTGGATGTCCAAGAGCGCTGCACTCGCTGGCGGTGATCCGCCGTTGTAGCGAGAGATCGTCGAGAAACTGTGCAGCCCGCCCGCGGCATTGGCCGGCCGCGGGACATTCTCACGGGGCCGGCCGGCCCAGGCGTTCGATCAGGGCCATCGCGCCGGCGGGCGCCCGCTCCTTGGCGCCGTTGATGAAAAAGATGAACACGTCGCGCGGCGCGGCATCGCGCGGGGCTTCCACACGCGGCAGGCCGTCGGGTTCGCCGCCGGACGCCCAGTGCTTCGCGCAACCGGCGATCGCCTCCAGCGCCTTCGGCTCGTAGCCGGTCGGCACGGCCGCCTGCGCCGACATCAGCCGGGCGTAGACGAAATCGCCGGTCACGTCGGCGAACGACGGGTAGTCGTCGGAATGGGTGAACACCGTCGCGACGCGGTGGCGGCGCGCGAGTTCCAGGTACGGCGCGCAGCGGAAGCTGTCGTGCCGCAYGTCCATCACATGGCGCAGCGGCCGGCCGTCGACCTCGGCGGGCAGCAACTCGAGAAAGGCCTCGAAATCGGCCGCATCGAAGCGCTTGGTCGGTGCGAACTGCCAGACGATCGGGCCGAGCTTGGACCGCAGCTCGGACAGCCCGCTGCCGATGAAGCGCCCGATCGACTCGCCCGCCTCGGCCAGCACSCGSCGGTTGGTSSMGWAGCGCGAGGCCTTSAGSGMRAACATGAAGCYGTCCGGCGTCTCGTCGTGCCACTTGGCGAACGTGGCCGGCTTCATCGTGCTGTAGTAGGTGCCGTTCACCTCGATCGCGGTGAGCCGGCGGCTCGCGTACTCCAACTCACGCGCATGGGGCCAGCCGGCGGGGAAGAAGTTGTCGCGCCAGGGCTCGTAGGTCCAGCCGCCGATGCCGACGCGGATCAGGCTGCGGGCTGTCGATTCAGGCGCTGTCGATTCAGAGATACCCACGCGCTTGCTCCCGGAAGTGAAGCGCGATCATCCCCGCAACCGTGCCCTGACAGCAAGTGACAACCGGGCCCTACACGCGGTGCAGCTGGCCGCCCTCCCACTTCACGCGGTCGCCGACGCGCAGGTCGTCGACGCGCTGGAAGTCGTAGCTCTGCACGCTGCCGTTGTCGAAGCGCACGCTGACGCGGTAGATCTCGTCGTCGCGGCGGTTGCGCCGCTCGATCTGGTTGCCCACCACGCCGCCGGCCACCGCACCGACCCCGGTCGCCGCGACGCGGCCCGTGCCGGAGCCGATCTGGTTGCCGACCACGGCGCCCAGCACGGCCCCGAGCACCGCACCGCCGCCCGAGGTGCGGCTGGCCACCGGCACCACCTCGATGTCGCGCACGCGGCCGTACTGGGCATAGGCCGGCGCCGGCGCAGCGGCCACCGGTGCCTCGGCGACCGTCCGGCGCTCGTCGCGCGGCGCGGAACCGCAGGCGCACAAGGCCGCGGCGACGGTGATGGAAGCGAGGGAAGCGATGGATCGAGCGATCATGGTCTGCTCCTGTTGTGGACCGACGGTGCMATCGTCCGCGCCGGCAGGTCGCGTACGAATCGGCGGCGACCGCGCGGCCGCGTCGGTGCCCGGCGCATGCCGCTGTAGTCGTTGCCCGACAGTGGCGCCCGCGCGTCAGCGGCCGCGGAAGGCGCGGCGGTACTGGGTGGGCGTCACCGACAGCCGGGCCGCGAACAGCTGGCGCAGCGACAGCGCCGAGCCGAAGCCGGCCTCGGCGGCCACCGCCTCGATCGATTTCGTGCCGGTCTCGAGCAGGCGCTGCGCGCGCGCCAGGCGCTGGTTCTGCAGCCACTGCAGCACCGTGGTGCCGGTGGCCGCGCGGAAATGCCGCGTGAAGCTGCGCCGGCTCATCGCCGCGCGCGCCGCCAGCCCGTCGAGGCCATGCGGCTGGTCGAGCCGCGCGAGCGCCCAGGCCATCACGGCCGCGAGCCGCTGGTCCGCCCCGCTGCGCGGCAGCGGCTGCTCGATGTACTGTGCCTGGCCACCCTGCCGGTGCGACGCGACCACCATGCGCCGCGCAACCCGCGCGGCCACCTCGGCACCGGCGAGCTCGCGCAGCAGGTGCAGGCAGCAGTCGATCGCGGCGGCCGTGCCGGCGGAGGTCAGCACGTCGCCGTCGTCGACATAGAGCACCTCGGCATGCAGCTCGACCTGCGGAAAGCGCCGTGCGAATTCCGCCGCCAGGTGCCAGTGCGTGGTGGCCCGGCGTCCGTCGAGCAGGCCGGCCTCGGCCAGCACGAAGGCGCCGATGCACAACCCGACGATGCGCGCACCGCGGGCATGCGCGCGGCGCAGCGCCTGCAGCAGGGCCTCGGGCGGGCGCTCGGCGGCATCGCGCCACGACGGGACGATGATCGTGTGCGCCCGTGCCAGCGCCGCGAGGCGCTGCGTGGCGCCGATCGTGAAACCGGCGGTCGTGCGCAGCGGGCCGGTCTCGCCGGCGCAGACCTGCAGCCGGAACGGCGGCACCCCGTCGCCGGCCATGTCGGGACCGAACACCATGCACGGCACCGACAGGTGGAACGGGCTGATGCCGTCGAATGCGACGACGGCGACACGGTGCGGTTCGGGCGATCTCATGGCCCGATCCTATCGAAGTCGGGTATTCGGGCCACTGTCGCCGGGCCGCGATCGGGCGAACAATCGATCCCGTCGACGGCACGCAGCCGTCCCCCTTCCAGGAGAAATGCCATGTCCACCCTGCCCACCCCGCGCCGTGCGCTGATCGTCATCGACGTGCAGAACGAGTACGTCAGCGGCAAGCTGCCGATCGAGCACCCGCCGGTGGCGGGCAGCCTGCTGCAGATCGGCCGCGCGATGGATGCGGCGCGCGCGGCCGGCATCCCGGTGCTGGTGGTGCAGCACAGCGAGGCCGCGACCGCGCCGCTGTTCGCGACCGGTTCGCACGGCTGGGCGCTGCACGAGGTGGTGGCGAGCCGCGCGCGCGACCACCTCATCGAGAAGCAGTGGCCGAGCGTCTTCACCGGCACCGGCTTCGCCGACTGGCTCGCCGCGGCCGGCATCGACACGCTGAGCATCGTCGGCTACATGACGCAGAACTGCAATGCGTCGACGGTGATCGAGGCGACGCACCGCGGCTTCGCGGTGGAGCTGCTGTCGGACGCGAGCGGCGCGCTGTCGTACGAGAACGCCGCCGGCCGGGCGAGCGCCGAGGAGATCCACCGCGTGTTCAGCGTCGTGTTCCACAGCCGCTTCGCCRCGGTCACCGGCACCGACGACTGGATCGCCGCGGTGCAGGCCGGGCGCACGATGGCGCGCGACAACATCCCGGCGTCGAACGCACGCGCGCGGGCCGCCGTGCCGGCCTGATCAGTGATCAGTCGACGGGCCGGCGCCACACCGCCAGCAGCGCCTTGAATTTGGTCCACACCGACAGCCGCTCGTCGCTCAGCGCATCGAGGAAGTCTGACAGGCCCTTCGACTTGGCCATCGTGTAGAAGGTCAGCACCGTCGTCGCGACGAACACGATGCCGAACAGCCACAGCTTGCGCCCGGGCGGCGCGTCGGCCTCGGACAGCAGGTTCATGCCGAGGAAGCCGGTCGTCACGGTTCCGACCAGCCCGAGGATGGTGACCACCGTCAGCCGCACCACCGTGTTGGCCTGGCGGCGCAGGCTGTCGGCGTCGAGGTAGCTGTTCATGTCGGCGATGCGCTCCTTCACCTCGGCGTACAGCGCATCGAGCCCCAGGTGCGTCGAGCACATGTGGAACAACGCGCGCACCTGTGCCTGGTCGGACACCGAATGGAACCAGTAGCGGTGCGTGAAGCGCAGGAAGGATTCGAAGCTCGCGCGGATCGCCCGCTTGAAGCGCCGCACGCTGGCGGGGTGGCCGATGTCGAGTTGCCGCAAGGCCTCGACCAGCGTGTCCGAGAAACTCAGCAGCGCCGCCTTCTGGAAGTGCGCGATCAGGAACAGCAGGAAATGCTGGTGGCGAAACTGCGCCAGCACGCCGCGGTCGCGGCAGTTGTAGAAGGTGGAGCGGGCGTCGCCGACGACGATCAGCGAATGCCCGCTGCACAGGTAGCGCGTGCGCGGCGCCATGCCGGCGTCGATCCAGAAGCGGTCGTAGCAGAAGCGCTGCTCGAAGTCGGCGGCGCGGCCCTGCACCGTCGATTCGAGATAGGGCAAGGCGGTCTCGGCCTCGCTGCCGCCGATGACGAGACCGAGGCGGATGAAATCGCCGCGCGTCAGCCGCGCCGGATCGTCGACCGCGAGGAAGCCCATCACCGGCATGCGGTGGTATTCGATCTGGCGGTAGCGCAGCAGGCCGGGCTCGCCCGAGTGGTCGCTGACCAGCGGCTGCAGCATGAAGGCCCAGTGCGACGCGATGCGCGGCGCGCGGTGCTCGGCCACGTGCGCGAGGAAGGCCTCGCGCTGGCCGGAGTCGGAGCGCGCGAGGACCTGGCCGTCGGCACCCAGCCATTCGACGCCGTGCATGCCGTGCAGCGGCGTGCCCCCGGCATCCCAGCCGGCGGGGTAGCCGCGGCCGAAGCGGTAGAGCAGGTCCTGCGCCTGCGCGAGGCTCAGGTCGCTGATGCCGACCTCGAGGTTCAGCATCACGATGTCGAGGTCGTAGAAGAAGTACAGGTCGGCATGTACCACCTCCAGCGTCAGCGGCGCGTCGCCCGGCCGCGGCACCACGCGCACCGCCTTCACGTCGTGGCGGCGGAACACACGCATCGGCGARGCGCCGTCGCCCGTCGCTGCATCACGCTTCGCGCGGCCATCGCCGTACAGGAAGCGCTGCACGTAGGGCAGGAAGCTGACGAACTCGTTGTAGTGGCGCTCGTGGAAGCGGGTCGCGTCGCCGGTGTACTCGTCGACCTCTTCGCGCCACGGCGAGTCGGGCAGGTCGCGCAGCAATTCCCATGGCCTGGCATGCCGCGCCGCGGGGCTTTCCGGCGGGATCAGCCGCAGCGGCCACAGCAGGATCTGCCGCAAGTGGCGCACCGGCTGCGCGGCGGCGGCCTCGTCGGCCGTGACGGCGACCGCATCGAGTTCGGAACTGCCCATGGTCACGGCGCGGCGGAGGATCAGCGCAACACCAGCCAGGCCAGCGCGCCGACGGCGGCCAGCAGCACCGCACAGGTGCCCATCAGCAGCCGGCTGCGCAGCCGCAGCCGCTCGATCGCCTCGACGACCTTGGCGTTGTGCTCGGCCAGCGATTCGATCAACGCCGCGGCCGCCTGCTGCTGCTCACCGAGCCGGGCCACGGCGGCTTCGAGTTGTTCGATGCGCTGCTGCGGCGGCGCTGCAGGATCCTGCACGACCACCGGTTCCGGCTGCGTGCGGGTGAACACCTTGCGCGCGCCCTTCACGAGGCCGGGCGCCGCCTCGATCACGTCACCCCACGGGATGACCTTGAGCGCGCTGATCCAGCTGATGGCCACGGCGGACTCCTGAAGGCCGCGCCGCGGCGGCCATGGCGCAGTGTAAGCAGGTCGGCACGTGTTGCGCCGGCCTGCGGGAACTCAGCTGCGACGCACCTGGTTGCCGTCGACCCGCACGCGGTCACCGACCCGCAGGCCGGTGCTGCCGCTCTGCTCGAAGGTGCGCTGCTCGCCGTTGTCGAGCGTCACGTGCACGCGGTAGCCGACCACCTTCTCGGAGCGGTTCTTCTCGATCTTGTTGCCGACGACGGCGCCGCCGACCGCGCCTGCGACCGTCGCCACGTCGCGCCCGGTGCCGTTGCCGATCTGGTGCCCCAGCACGCCGCCGAGCACGCCCCCCGCGACCGCACCGACGCCGGTTGCCTTCGGGGTCTCGGTGATCGGCTCGATGCTGCTGACCTGGCCTGCGCGGTCGCTGCGCACCGGGGCGGGCGCGGGTGCCGCCACGCGGTAGGTCGGCGCGGGTGCCGGCACGGCCTGCACCGGTGCCGGCGCGGGTGTCGTGACGGGGGCGGCAGGCACGGGCGCGGCTGCCACCGGTTCGCCGTTCTGCGGTCCGCAGGCGCTGACGACCATCGCAGCGCACAGCGCGCTCAGGACCACGCCCGGGGTGTACCAGCTCTTCGTGTTCATGTTGCTTCCTTTCGCTGCCGGCACCGGCCGGTGGATGCGGTGGATCGTCGCGCCGTGGCGGGGGGAAGGCTGTCGCCGCGGGCCGCGTCGCGGCGCAGGAAGCCTGCGTTCCCGGCTGTAGGGCAACGCCGACGTGCACCGGGGCAGCGTGAGCAGATGCAACGACTGTAGGCACGCTCCTACGCTCGTTTGCAGCCTCGGCCGATGGCAGCGGCGCCGAGTGCACGCGACGATGCCTGTCATGCTCCCCACCCCGTGGGAGCGCTCGCCGAGGAGCAGTGACGATGGCAAGCGATGCAGATTGGCTGGAAGACGTGCGGCGCTGGGCCCTGGGTGACCCGCAGCCGCACCGGCCGGCAGCCGAGCCCTCCGATGTGCCGGCAGCGGCCTTGCCGGACGATCTGGGCTACGAAGCGGCCCACCCGGCCCTGCAGGCGCGCCACTGGCCTGACGCCTTGCCGTCGAAGCCATGAGCGCCGTTGCGTCGTCGCCCACGTCACCTGGCGGTGCGGCCGCTTTCTGGAATCGCAGGCCGGCCATTCCCCCGCACTGGCGTTCGGAGAACGCGCTGATGCTGGCGGGCCTGACCCTGTCGGCTGTCTTGCTGATCGCGTTCTGCGCGGTCGTCTCGGGCGTGGTGCGCAGTGCCGAAGCGATGCACCAGTCGTCAGTCCAGCCCGTGGATTCGACGGCGAACCGCCAGGCCACCGGCAGCGACGAACGCCCGGGCTAGAACAGCTCGACGTCCCCGATGATCGAGTCGTCCTCGAGCGCGCCGCTGGCCACCAGCGCCGCATGGCTGCGCACCTGGTTGCGGCCGTGGCCCTTCGCGTAGTACACCGCCTTGTCGGCCCGCTCGAACGCACCGCTCGGGGTGTCGCCGGGCTTCACCTCGGTGAAACCGATGCTGATCGTGATGCGCCCGACCTGCGGGAACGCATAGGCCTCGGTGTTCTGCCGCATCCGCTCCAGCGCCATGGCCGTGTCTTCCTCGCGGGCGCAGCGCATCAGCACGACGAACTCTTCGCCGCCGAACCGGTACAGGCGGTCGTGGAAGCGGAAGCTGCTGCGCATCAGCCGCGACAGCAGCAGCAGCACCTCGTCGCCGATCAGGTGGCCATAGCTGTCGTTGACCGACTTGAAGTGGTCGATGTCGATCACGCCCAGCCAGTAGTGCTGGTGCGATGACGGCGGCGCGCGGCGCGTGTCGGCATGCGACACCAGCACCGGCGTGTTGGTCGCCTTCAGGAAGCTCTCGTCGAAGGTCTTGCGGTTCAGCAGGCCGGTCAGCGTGTCGCGTTCGCTGTAGTCGAGCAGGCCTTCGAAGTTGCGGTAGATGCGCAGGATGCTGCAGACCAGCCGCTGCGACTCATCGCTCATCGCCGCCTCGGTCTCGACCTCGAGCACGCCGACCACCTCGCGGTCGGTGCTGACGGCGAAGACCGTGAGGTTCGGCGTGCCGGGCACCGCGAGCACCGTCTGCCCGTTCATCGCCTGCAGCCGCGCCGGGAAGGCGTCGAGCGCGGGCAGGCTGTCGACATCGGCCCACACCGGATCGGCACGCGCCACCGCGTCGTGCAGGCCCAGGTGGGCCCGTGTCAGCCAGCGCTCCTGCCCCTGGTCGCCGACGCTGCGGTAGATCGCCACCGACAGCGGGCGCAACAAGTCGCGCAGCGCGCCCACCAGCGTCACATCGAGAATGTCGCGGTCGCGAAACCCCGTCAGCTCGGCGAGATGGTCGACCAGCTCGGACATCGGGTGTTCTCGTGTGAGCGCATGGTGGCCGGATTACACCAAGGTGACGTCGGCCGTGTAGCGCCCGATCAAGGCCAGCAGGTCTTCTTCCGAATACGGCTTGCCCAGATAGTGGTCGACGCCCAGTTCGGCCGCGTAGTCGCGGTGCTTCTGCGCGATCCGCGAGGTGATCATGATCACCGGCAGGTCGCGCAGGCGCGCGTCGGCGCGGATGTTGCGCACCAGGTCGAAGCCGTCCATGCGCGGCATCTCGATGTCGCTCAGCACGACCTGCGGCAGGTCTTCGGCCAGGCGCTCCAGCGCGTCGATGCCGTCCTTGGCGAGCTGCACGCGGTAGCCTTCGCGCACCAGCAGGCGCTGCGTGACGCGGCGCACCGTCAGCGAATCGTCGACCACCAGCACCAGCGGTGCCAGGCGTTGCGGCGCCTCGGCCGCCGCGGCCTCGATGATCTGCGCCTGCGTCGGCGCGTGGCGTGCCGCCAGCGTCGCGGCACGGGCCGCATCGCCATACAGCGTGGCCAGCGCCACCGGGTTGTAGATCAGCGCGACCGCACCGGAGGCCAGCAGCGTCATGCCCGCGAGACCCGGCAGGCGCGACAGTTGCGGCCCGAGGTTCTTCACGACCACTTCCTGGTTGCCCAGCACTTCGTCGACGTGCAGCGCGATGCGTTGCTGCGCGCTGCGCACCACCACCACCGGGCGCATGCGGGTCACTTCCTGGCTGATGGCCGTCTGCTGCAGCAAGGCGCCCAGCCAGAAGAACAGCAGCGAACGGTCGCCGACCGTGAAGGTGCCGCTCGCGTAGGCGTGCTCCAGTTCGTCCACCTTGGCGCGGCGCACGATCTCGATCAGCGTCGCGGGAACCGCGACCACCGTGCTGCCGCAGCGCAGCATCACGACCTGCGTCACCGCGGTCGTCAACGGCAGCAGCAGCTTGAAGCTGGTGCCCTGGCCGACCGAGGTCGCGGTCTCGATGCGGCCGCCCATCGCGTTCACTTCGGAGCGGACCACGTCCATCCCGACCCCGCGGCCGGCCAGCTCGGTCACCTGGTCGGCGGTCGAGAAGCCCGGCGTGAAGATCAGGTTGGCCAGCTCGGCGTCGCTCTTCGATTCATCGGCCTTGATCAGGCCCATCGCGATGCCCTTGTCGCGGATGCGCATCAGGTTCAGGCCGGCGCCGTCGTCGCGGAATTCCACGCCGACTTCGTTGCCTTCCTGGTGCAGCGACACGACGATGCTGCCGGCTGCTTCCTTGCCGATGCCGGTGCGCACGTCGGGGCGCTCGATGCCGTGCGTCACGCAGTTGCGCAGCAGGTGCTCGAAGGCCGGCGTCATGYGGTCCAGCACGCCGCGGTCGATTTCGATCGAGCCGCCGACGATGTCCAGGCGCACCTGCTTGCCGGTTTCCTTCGCGGCCTGCCGCACCACGCGGTACAGGCGGTCGGAGGCGCTTTCGAACTCGACCATCCGGGTGCGGAGCAGGTCATCCTGCAGGTCGCGCGTCAGGCGGGCCTGTGCCGCCAGTTCGTCTTCGGTCGTTTCCAGCGTGCGGTGCAGCGTGCGCTGCACGGTGGCCACGTCGTTCACCGACTCGGCCATCATCCGCGTCAGTTCCTGGAAGCGCGTGAAACGGTCGAACTCCAGCGGATCGAACGACTGGGCCTGCGCCTTCGCCTGCTCCAGCCGCGAGCTCATCTGCGTCTCGGCCTGCAGCTCGATGTCGCGCAGCTGGCCGCGCAGACGCTCCAGGTTGTCCGTCAGGTCGGACAGCGAGCCGCGGATGTTGCCGACTTCGGCCTCGATCCGCGAGCGCGTGATGCTGACCTCACCGGCCTGGTTGACCAGCCGTTCGAGCAGCGGGCCGCGCACGCGCACCGCGGAGTGCGTCGGCGAAACGGCCTGTTCGACCGCCGCAGCCACCGCCGTCGGCGAGGCGGCGAAGCGCGACCAGTCGATGTCGCCGCCCGGCACCTGGGCCTGGGCGGCAGCGCGTGCCGGTGTCAGCACCGGAGCGGCAACCGGCGGGGTCGCCGGCTTGGCCACCGGGGCGACCGGTGCCGCCACCGGCGCGGCCACCACCGGCGCAGGGAGGGTCGGTGCCAGCGGCTCGATGAACGGCGCGGCCTCGGCGGCCAGCGGCGTCGGTTGGGTCACCGGCGCAGGGGCCGGCTCGGCCACCGGCGGGGCGACGGGCGCCACAGGGCTTGCAACTGCAGGGGCCGCCACGACAGGAGCAGCCACCATCGGCGGCGCGGTGAACACCGGCATCACCGGCGCGGCCACCGTCATCGGTGCCAACACCACCGGCGGGGCGACCGGCGGACGGGCGACCGGTGCGGGCGGCGGTGCGACCGGCGCAGCGGCCGCTTCGGCGTAAGCCTGGGCGTCGCGCGAGCGCAGCGTCTCGAAGGCATGCGCCAGGCCGTCGGCACGGCCTTGCAGCGCCTCGACGTCCTGAGTGGTCGCCGGTGCCGCTTGCTGCAGCAGGTGCTCGATGCGGGTTTCCAGGCGGTGGGCCATTTCACCCAGCCGCATGGCGCCGGCCAGGCGGGCACCGCCCTTCAGCGTGTGCAGCGTGCGCATGCAGGCCGCGGCCGCCGAGTTGTCGGTCGGGCGGCGCGACCACTCGCGCAGCTTGGTCGCCAGCTCGGGGATCAGTTCCTCGCCCTCTTCCTCGAAGATCGGGAACAGCTCGGCGTCGACGGCATCGATCGCATCGATGTCGTCGTCATCGTCGTCACCCTCGTCGTCGACGTCGACGCGCACCGGTGCCGAGCGCTGCGGCTCGGYGGCGAGCGGCGAGAACGCCTTCAGCTCGGGCAGGCCGAGGCCGGCGAAGTTGGTGTCGTTGGTGCCGAACGAGCCTTCGGCCGCGGCCGACAGCGCTTCGGGGTCGAATGCCTCAGGAACCTCGGGAACCTCGGGCACGGCCGGCAGCTCCGGCGCCAGCGCCATCGGCTCGCTCAGCACGATCTCGGGGGCCGCTTCGAAGGCGGCCAGGTCGTCGAACGACACGTCGAGGTCGCCGAAGCCTTCTTCCGGCTGCGGTGCCGGGATGTCGTCGGTCGACGGCGAGGCCTGCGCCACCTCGGCCGCCGCGTTGGCGGCCTCGAGGCGACGGGCCGAGCTGATCTCGTGTGCGGCCAGGCGCTCCAGCAGTTCCGGTGCGGCGGGCTTCAGGAAGCCGGCGGCGAACTGGTGCAGCAGGCGGCGCACTTCTTCGGCCGAGTCGACGAACAGGCGGGCTTCGTCGGTCGTGCCGGCGCCGATCGCCTGCGAACGCATCAGCGAATGCTCGAGCAGCCGCGCGAGATGCGACAGCTCGCTGAAACCGACCGTGGCCGAACTGCCTGCCAGCGAGTGCGCGAGCGCGATCGGCATCTCGCCGATCGGGCGGTGCAGCTCCATCGCCCACTCGGCGACTTCGGTCGTCAGGCGGCGCGACAGTTCGTCGGCTTCGTTCAGGTAGATGTTGAACAGCGGGATGCCGATGCGCAGCGGGC
Organism: Rhizobacter sp. P1_G5; assembly: GCF_056405435.1. NCBI lineage: Bacteria > Pseudomonadati > Pseudomonadota > Betaproteobacteria > Burkholderiales > Sphaerotilaceae > Rhizobacter > Rhizobacter sp. P1_G5. The sequence continues at coordinate 36,115 of NZ_JBFUCB010000005.1, forward strand.
CGACGATCTTGACCTGGTCGTCGTCGGACAGCGGCGCCGCGGCCGATGACGGCGACAGCTCGGTGACCAGCGGCGTGGCCTCGACGGCCGGTGCGCTGCCGAAGAAGTCGTCGCCCAGGTCGAGTTCGATCAGCTCGACCGAATCGGCCGACAGCAGCTGCGGCTCGCTGCTCTCGGCGACCGGCAGCGGCTCGAGCACGGCGTCGATCGGCGCGGCCGCGCCGAGCTGGTCGAGCATCGAGGTGTCGGGCAGTTCGATGCTCGGCAGCGTGCCGGTCGGCGCCATGGCGGCCGGCGCAGCGGCCGGGGCCTCGTCGAACGCGCCCAGGTCGAGGTCGAACGACAGGTCGGCCAGCGGGAGCGGCTGGGAGATTGGAGCGGCAACCGGCGCAGCAGCGACCGGCGGCGGCGCCACCGGGCGGGCCGCGGGTGGCGGCGTGATCGACAGCGGCGTCAGCGGAGCCGGTGCCGACACCGGCGCGGTGACCACCGGCCTGGCGGCCACCGGCGCCACGGCGGCCGGCTTCGCCGCGGTGGCGTCGCCGAACGACAGCGACATCAGCGGGACCGGCGCGGCCGGGCCGGCCTTGATCGGCGGCACCGGATCGCCACGGCCGAGCGCGTCGGCGGCGGCCTTCACCACCGCGGCATGGAAGCCGGTGACGTTCTGGGCGGCGATCGCATCGACCCACTTCGCGAAGTAGGCGAGCGCTTCGTTGGAGAAATTCAGCAGCGTCGGGTCGGCCGCCTTCTGGCCGGCCAGCCAGGTGTTGTAGACCTGCTCGCAGGCCCACGCGGCATCGCCGAAGTCCTTCAGCCCGACCATGCGCGAGCTGCCCTTCAGCGTGTGGAACGCGCGGCGCACGGTGGTCTGCTGTTCGACGTCGGCGCTGGCATGCGCCAGGGTCTTCAGCGCCGTCTCGGCGGTCTCGATCACCTCGCGCGCTTCCTCGAGGAAGATCTCGCGCATCTCGGGATCGTCGCCGAGGTCGGTGGCCGTGCCGGCCGGGGCCGTCGACAGGGCCGGCTGCACCTTGGCCGGCGCGGCCTCGGGCATGTCGAGCACCGGGTCGGTGGCGGTGTGGACGAAATCGGACAGCGCCTCGGAGAGCTGTTCGCGCGCGGCCGCCACCTCTTCGGTGTTGTGCGAATGCGCGATCGCGTCCTTGGCATGCTCGACGGCGGCGACCAGTTCGGGCTGCGCCGCGGCCTGCGCTTCATGCGACAGGCGGTCGAGGTCACGCGTGACTTCATCGAGCGGCACGTTGTCGCTCGCCGCGGTGAGCGACAGCGACTGGGCCTGCTCGATCAGGCGCGGCTCCACCGGTGCAGGCGCATGCGCCATCGCGAGGTTGGAGGCCTGGCGCGCGGCGGCGCTGCGGCCCATCAGCGGGCTCAGCGTGCCGGACTTGGCGTCGAACACGAACAGCGACTTCGCCATCTGCGGCTGCACGCTGAGCATGTCGATCAGGAAGCCGAGCGCACCCAGGTTGCCGGCCAGCCGGTCGAAGGTGCCCGACTGCACGACCTGCTGCGGGTCGACCTCGGTCGTGATGAGGCCATCGACGTCTTCGCGCATGCGCAGCACGGCATGCGAGGCCTGGTCCATGCCCAGCACCGACAGCACCCCGCGCATCGCGGACAGCTGGTTCGGCACCGGCACCAGCAGCTCGCGCTGCGCCGGGTTGCGGAAGAACTGGTCGATCGACTTCTCGGCCTCGGACAGCGAGGCGCGCRGTTCCTGCACGACGCTGCCCATGGTCTGGCGGTCGGAGACGCGGCGGTACAGCTCCTCCATCCACGCTTCGAGCGGGTCGGGGGTGTTGCCGGCGCGCACCGAGGCGATGCGCTGTGCGAGCCGGCGCACGCGGGCGGCCTGCTCGGGGTGGTCGAAATCGGCATCCTCGAGCGAGGCTTCGAGGTACAGCACGCTGGTCGCGACTTCCATCGCGAGCGCGGCTTCCGGCGCGACATTCGACTGCTGCGTCTGCACGACGGCCTGCTGCAGCTCATCGGCCAGCAGCTCGCCGCTCGGGTACAGCCGCTTGACCGAATCGCCGACCAGCGAGAACTGTTCGGCCAGGCCGCTCATGCGGTGCATTTCGCCGCCGGCCACCGACGACCAGGCGTCCTTGGCGGTGGAGACGCGCTTGCGGGCCTGCACGATCAGCGCCGGGTCGAAGCGACCGAGGCGGCTGGTGTCGTAGTCGACCGGCAGGTGTTGCGCGAGGCCGTAGGCCAGGCGAACGGCCGCCAGGCGCGGCGTCTTGCGGCCGTCGCCGGGCGAGGCGGCCTGCGCGCAGAAGAACAGCAGGTCCTGGGCGAGGCGCTCGGAGACGTCGGGCTGGCCGCGCTCCAGCGTGCGCAGCTGCGCGAGCAGCCGCGAGGCCACGCGCTTGGTGTGCACGTCGCCCTTCAGCAGGCCGTTGGCCTGGCCTTCGAAGAAGGCGGCCGCGAGCTTCCACAGCGTGGAGTGGGTCAGATCGGACGCCTGCGCGCCGAGACCGGCGCAGATGTCGCTCATGCGCTGCACGGCCGGCATCGGCTCGCCGCGCATGATCAGCAGCAGCTGGCGTTCCATCAGGCCGCGGGCGATCGAATCGGGGGCGCGCGGCTTGACCGTGGTGTCGGTCGGCAGCTCGCGCCAGCGCCAGTCGATGTTCCACAGGTCGGCGGGGTGCACGCGCTCGGCACCGGCCAGCGTCTGCACCGCCTGGTACTGCGGGAACAGCGCGAGCGGCGAGACCGGCTTGTCGGCCAGCAGGCGCTGCAGGTAGTCGAGCAGCGCGAACGACGCGCGCTCGATGGTGTCGACCTCGGCCGACGTGAGCTTCTGCGGCTTCGCGACGAAGCGCTGCACCGCCGCCTCGCTGGCGGCCAGCAGGCGTGCGACGGCCGGCAGGCCGACCAGTTCGAGCGCACCCACCCCCTGGTGGATCTGCTGCCGCGCCGTGCGCAGCACCGACGGATCGACGGCGTCGACGTCGGAGCCGCTGTTCGCCTCGGCTTCCTTCACGTAGCGGCGCAGCGCCTTGTGGGCGGTGTCCAGGGACTTGCGCAGTTCTTCGTGAACCCACGCGAGCGCGCTGAGGTCGTCTGTCGTCTCACTCATGGTGTCGCTCATCGTCGCGTTGGGGGCGGTGGCAATCCATCTGATGCCTGTGTGGGGTGAGGGGCTGCGGCCCATTCAGGGCCGCAGGCAACACACTAGCTCAACCGATCTTGAACCGTGCAACCGATTGCTTCAGTTCCTCGGCCGTCCGGGACAGCTCGCGCACCATCTGTGCGGTGGAACGGGTACCTTCACCGRTCTGCTCGGTCACCGCGAAAATGTGCTGGATGTTGGCCGCCACCACGTTGGCCGATTCGGCTTCGCGGGACGCCTGGCTGGAAATGTGCGCAATCAGGTCGGCAAGCTGGCGTGACACGCGGTCGATGTCGCCCAGTGCGTTACCTGCCGCGTCGGACAGCCGGGTTCCTTCCACCACGCCCTGCGTCGAGCGTTCCATGGCCGCCGCAGCATCCTGGGTGTCGGTCTGAATGGTCTTCACCAGGGCCGCAATCTGCCGCGTGGCGTCGCCGGAACGTTCTGCCAGCCGTTGCACTTCTTCCGCAACCACCGAGAAGCCTCGACCCGCTTCACCGGCCGATGCGGCCTGGATGGCGGCGTTCAGTGCCAGCACGTTGGTCTGTTCGGTAATGTCGGAAATCAGTTCGGTGATTTCGCCAATCTCCTGCGACGACTCGCCCAGCCGCTTGATCCGCTTGGAGGTTTCCTGGATCTGGTCACGGATCGAGTTCATGCCGCCGATCGTGTTCTGCACCGCGGTCAGGCCGGTCTCGGCAGCCTGCAGCGATTGACGCGCCACCTGGGCCGTCTGCTGCGCCTGGCTCGACACGTCGTTGATTCGGCCGGCCATCTGCAGCACCGACTCGCCGGTTTCGCGAATCTCGCGCAGCTGTTCGTCGGACGCGGCCAGCAGTTCGGTCGACGTGGCTTCCACCTGCTGCGTCGTTTCGGTCACCCGACCCACCGTGCCCTGCACCTGCGACACCAGCGTGCGCAGCTCTTCCACCGTGTAGTTCACCGAGTCGGCGATGGCGCCCGTGATGTCTTCCGTCACGGTGGCCTGCTGCGTCAGGTCGCCTTCAGCAACCGTCTGCAGTTCGTTCATCAATCGCAGAATGGCCGCCTGGTTCGCGTCGTTGACGCGCTTGGCTTCCTGTTCCTGGCGTTCGGCTTCGAGCCGCTGGTTTTCGGCGAGCGCGGCACGTTGCGCCTGGTCTCGCACAWACAGCTGCAGGAAGCCCGCGCCGCCGAGGGCCAGCACGACGGCCGACAGCACCAGCAGGCCCAGGTTCACGACGTTGAAGCCGGTGACGGTGGACAGGCGGTCCTGCACCGTTTCCAGGCCCTTGCGCAGCGGTTCGCTGTCGCCAATGATCGCGGACTGCGCTTCACGGGCCGACACCAGGCCCTGCAGGTTGCCCAGAATCGAGCTGGCCTGGGTCCGCGTCTCTTCGTATTGCTTCAGCAGCGCGGTCAGGCGCTCCTTGGTCTGCGGATCCTTGGTGCCCGGCAGGCGCAGTTCGGCGTTGCCGTTCGACAGGCCGTCGGCGATTTCGCGGAACGAGTTCAGGTCCTTGCCCAGCAGGAACACGGCCTCGGGGCTCACGCCTTCCATGGTCAGGAATTCGTTGGCCGACTTGCCGATGCGCTGCGTCAGCATCACGAGCTGGCCGACCGCCGACAGCTCGGCCGGCGAGGCTTCCTGCTGCAGCTTCAGCGACGACACCGTCTCGGCGATTTCCAGCAGGTCGGACGACTGGCGGTTGATCGCGCGCAGCGCCTGGCCGACCTGCGTCAGGATCTTCTGCTGTGCCAGCACGGTGTTCGCGTTCTTCTCGGCGCGGTCGATCAGCGGCAGCAGCGGCTCCAGCGTGTCCTGCACGACGCCCGGCGCCGCATCGACGTTCTGGTCGCCCTTGGCCAGGCCGCGCACGTTGCGCGCCAGCACCTCGGTACTTTCCTTCACCTCGGGGAAGGCCTGCGCACTGCCGATCAGGGCCTGCGACACCGACTTCGCCAGACGCTGYGACTGCATCAGCGCCTGACCGGAGTAGCCCACCTGGGCCGCGCCCTTGTTGGCCTGGTTCAGCGAGCTGATCGTCATGCCGACCAGGCCGACCAGGCCGAGCAGCACCATGACGCCCAGCACGCGCTGCTGCTGCCCGACCGGCCGGTTGCCGATCAGCGGCACGCCGGTGCCCGACATCAGCGCGGCGTTGTCGCCGCTCGGCAGCCGGGTTTCGGAGAAATCGGCGAGTTCGGACGGCGCAGCCTCCGAGATGATCGACGAGTCGAGGTTCACCGTGTTGGCACCGCCGTCCGGCCGCCCGTCGTCACCGTGCCCCAGGTCGAGGCCGGCCACGTCGTCCAGCGCAACGGCACCGTCGGCGCCATATGCGTCGTCACGGCCTTTGCCCTTGCCTTTGATTTTGTTCAGGAAGCTCATAGGTGCCTCGTTGCGTCGTCTTGGGTAATGCAGTCAGGAGGGCCGGCGCGGGTGCGCCTCAGCCTGCGATCTTCAGGAAAGCGGCCTCGGTGGCCAGCTGTGCCAGGTTCAGTTCGCGCCAGAGGCGTTTGCCTTCGTCGCGGTAATGCGTTCCGACGAAGGCCGGCTTGGCCTGTCCGTCGTCGGGTTCGGGCGTCAGCTGCTGCAGGTTGCGCAGCCCGGCAAGCCGGTCCACCAACACCGCGCAGTTGATGTTCAGGTCGGAGTTGAACGCGACGAACCAGGACTGCTCGCGCACCGGCTCGTTGCCGCGCACACCCAGGAAGCCGGCCAGGTCGACCACCCCGTGCAGCCGGCCGCGCAGGTTGGCCACGCCCATGAACCAGCGGCTGGTGTACGGCACCTGCATGGCGGGCGCGAACGGGAAAATTTCACCGGCCTCCTGCAGCGGGAACAGGAACCCGTGGCTGCCGCACTCGACGGCCAGCCAGGCGCGGCCGCGCTCCTGCGTACGCGCCGCCTGCAGCCTCTCGGCCAGGCGACTTTGCAGTTCGCGCAATGCTTCCTTGTTGGCCATTCAGTTCTCTGCCTGCGGGGCGACGTGTGACGGTGAGGTGGAGTGACGGATGCCGGCGGCGTTCAATCGAACGCGCGGATCTTCGACACCAGCTCGTCGGCGTCGACGGGCTTGACGATGTAGTCGCGTGCGCCCTGGCGCATGCCCCACACCTTGTCGGTTTCCTGGTTCTTGCTCGTGCACATGATCACCGGCACGTCGGTGAAACGCGGGTCGCGCGTGATCGCACGGGTCAGCTGGAAGCCGTTCTGGCCCGGCATGACCACGTCCATCAGGATCAGGTCGGGCTTTTCCTCGCCCAGCCGGCGCATCGCGTCTTCGCCGTTCTCGGCAGTTCGCACCGCGTAGCCGCGCTTGGTCAGCAGCTCCGACAGGTAGTGCAGTTCGGTCTTCGAATCGTCGACCAACAGAATCTTCTGAATCGCCATCGTCTTACTCCTTCAACTCTCTTGCAGGGCAACGTTACCGGGAAACAGCAGGTGTGCGCATCAGGCGCGGGCCGGCCGGTGCTGTGCCACGGCTTGCAGCAACTGGTCCTTGGTGAACGGCTTCGTGAGGTAGTCCTCCGAGCCGACCATCCGTCCGCGCGCCTTGTCGAACAGGCCGTCCTTCGAGGACAGCATGATGACCGGCACGTCGGCAAATTTCGCGTTTCGCTTGATGATGGCGCAGGTCTGATACCCGTCCAGGCGCGGCATCAGGATGTCGCAGAAGATCAGGTCCGGATCGTGGTCGTTGACCTTGGACAGCGCGTCGAAACCATCTTCCGCGAGCAGCACGGTATGGCCGCCCTGCTTCAGGAAGATTTCCGCGCTGCGGCGGATCGTGTTGCTGTCGTCGATCACCAGCACCTTGATGCCTGCGATGGCTTCATTGCTCACCGAGAATCCCCTCAATGACTGAAAGCGGCCGTGGCACCTGCCCGGCACACCATGTAAGAGCCCCAGCGACCATCAGATCTGGACCATTTCGAAATCTTCCTTGCGTGCGCCGCATTCCGGGCAGGTCCAGTTCATGGGAACGGATTCCCATGCGGTGCCCGGCGCGATACCGTGTTCAGGATCCCCTGCCGCTTCGTCGTAAATCCAGCCGCAGATCAGGCACATCCAGGTTCGGGTACCGCTGAGGTCATTGCTCACTTTGTTTTTGTCGCTTCACTACAATGAGAAAAGATTGTAGCGACGCAGATTGACAAAAAACCATTGATTCCTGGGCACCTACGCCACATTCCTCACATTTTTCTAGAAGTCAGTGCCGGCAAACCCGACTCGTCTTCACCTTCCTGACGGACCCCCCATGACCCCAGACGCCCCCCCCGCGGACCCTCAGGCCGACCCGAACCAGGAAGCGCCCGCCCCCGCCTGCGTGATGACCTTCAACGCGAGCGACCCGAGCGGCGCCGGCGGCCTGGCCGGCGATGTCGCGACGATCGCGGCGATGGGCGCGCACGCGCTGCCGGTGGTCACCTCGATCGTGCTGCGCGACACCGCCGAGGTGTTCGACCACAGCGCGATCGACGCCGACGTGGTGGTCGAGCAGGCCCGCAGCATCCTCGAGGACGTGAGCATCGCCGCCTGGAAGGTCGGTTTCCTCGGGTCTGCCGAGGGTGTCAGCGCGGTGGCCGAGGTGCTGTCCGACTACCCCGAGGTGCCGCTGGTCGCGTACATGCCCAACCTGTCGTGGCTCGAAGAGGATGACCAGCAGGCCTACCTCGACTCGTTCCGCGAGCTGGTGCTGCCGCAGACCGAGGTGCTGGTCGGCAGCCACCAGACGCTGACCGATTTCCTGCTGCCCGAGTGGAGCAGCGAGCGCCCGGCCTCGCCGCGCGAGCTGGCGGTGGCCGCCGCGCAGCATGGCACGCGCTTCGTGCTGGTCACGAGCGTGCCGCTTCCCGACCAGTTCATGGACAACGTGCTGGCCTCGCCGCAGGGCGCGATCACCGGCGAGAAGTTCGAGCGCTTCGAGGTGAGCTTCGTCGGTGCCGGCGACACGCTGTCGTCGGCACTGGCCGCGCTGCTGGCCGCCGGCAGCGAGTTGCACGCGGCCGTCGGCGAATCGCTGGCGTTCCTCGACCAGGCGCTGGACGCCGGCTTCCGCCCCGGCATGGGCAACGTGATTCCCGACCGCTTCTTCTGGGCGCTGCCGCCTGGAGAAGAAGGCGAGGAAGGCGAGCCCGGCAGCGGCGGCGCCGCCAACGACGATGAGGCCCCCAAGGACCCCCGGCATGTGCATTGAGACGGCGTGAGATGACGAAAACCAACGAGAGTCTGTTCGAGCGCGCGCGGCGCGTGATCCCCGGCGGCGTCAACTCGCCGGTGCGCGCATTCCGCGCCGTCGGCGGCACGCCGCGCTTCATCGCGCGTGCGCAGGGCGCGTACATGTATGACGCCGAGGGCAGCCGC
>NZ_JBFUCB010000006.1:0-34978 GCF_056405435.1 Rhizobacter sp. P1_G5
CTCGGTGGTGAACTTGACGCCCGCGTGCTTCGCATCGCTGACCGGCCGCCGGTACGCGCCGACGCCGTAGTAGTGCGAGATGCCGACGCCCACGTGGAAGGGCAGCGCCCCTTCGCACGGCGACGAGCGGAAGTACGGCACGCCGGCATGGCGGGCGGCGCAGCGCGCCGGCAGCGTCTCGCTGAAGAAATCGTTGCTCCACGCCGAGGCCGGCAGGCCCAGCATCGCGGCCTGCTGCTCGACCTCGCTGCCGCCGCAGTACGCGGCGATGCACGGGTGGGCCTGCAGCCGGCCGAGCTGCTGGTCAGCCTCGCGCTCGATCTCGGCGCGGAAGGCCTCGTCGGCGACGGGATAGTCCATGTTGGCGAACATGAAGTCCTGCCAGACGAGGATGCCGAGCTCGTCGCACAGCGCGTAGAACGCGTCCGACTCGTAGGTCATCGTGCCGCCGATGCGCAGCATGTTCAGGCCGCCGTCGCGCGCGAGCGTCAGCGTGCGGTGCAGCTGCTGCGGGTCGCCGTGCAAGCGCAGGAAATCGTCGGTGGTCCAGCAGGCGCCGCGGCAGAACACCGGCGTGCCGTTGACGTGGAACTGCACGAGGCCGTCGTCGCGCCGCACCTCGACCTGCCGGAAGCCGATGCGGCCGCGGTCGATCGAGGTCCAGTGCGTGCCCTGGCGCAGCTCGATCGCGCAGCTCACCAGCGCTGGCGCGCCGTGCGTGTGCGGCCACCACAGCGGCACCTCGGGCAATCGCAGGTCGGCCGCCAGCGTGTCGCCGTCGAGAACCAGCGCATGGGTCTGGTCGCCGATGCGCAGACGCGCTTCGGCGATGTCGCTGCCGGCGGTCAATGCGGCGCGCAGCCGCAGTCGAGCGACGCCCGCGTCGGCATCGCACTGCAGGTCGATCGACGCGAGGCCGCCGGGCGAGACCGTCTCCAGCCACACCGGTTTCCACACACCGACCGGGTGGATCGGCGGTGTCCAGCCGGGGATGCGGCCGAGCAGCGTGGTGCGCACCCAGCGCAGGTTCTGCGCATCGACCAGCGCGGTCTTCCAGCGCGGGCGCGGCTTGCGGGCCGCGAGTTCGGCGTCGAGCGATCGGAAGCGGATGCGCAGCTCGTTGTCGGGCCGCAAGCGGCCGGTCACGTCGACCCGCTCGGTGGTGAACATGTTGCGCGTGCCCAGCACCGGCTCATCGTTCAGCCACACCTCGGCGAGGCCGGCGAGGCCGTCGAAGCGCAGTTGCTGGCGGTCGCTGCCCCGTGGCGCAGCGCCGGGGAAGCGGCAGCGGTACCACCAGTCCTGCGCGTCGTAGCGGCCGTGCGGCGTGTCGAGTTCAACGCCGAGGCTGGCACCCACGGTGCCGAGTTCGCGCACCGGCGCCCAGGCCGTCGGCTCAGCACCCGCGGCGATCTCCCAGCCGCTGTCCAGTGCGATCGCCGAGTTCATGGCCGCGTGCGTCACCCGTGCCGTCGGCGCAGCTCGGCGATGCCCAGCGCCCAGGCCTCGCCCATCGCATCGATCGGCGACAGGTCGAGCGCCTTCTTGCGGGCCATCGAGCGCGCGAGCTGGAACTGGAAGGCTTTCGCGGTCTGCGAGATCTGAGCGAACGCATCGGCCGGCGCCGCCACGTCGACGCCCTGCCCCGCGAGCCAGCGCAGGTAGGTCTCAGCCAGCTCGAAGCAGGCGCCGTACTGGCGCAGCGTCGCGAACGAATAGGTGTGGAAGACCGCGATGTCGGACTGCATCAGCCAGTCGAGGTCTTTCGCGAACTGCGTCTTGAAGCGCTCGAACGGGTTCGTCGCCGGCACGCGCGTCAGGTGCTTGCTCAGCAGCGCGAGCGAGCCGTCGACGAGGGCGGCGCCGGTCGGCGGCGTGAAGCCGGGCCGGGCCTTCAGGTACTCGATGTACGGCGGCAGCATGCGTTCATGCACCAGCCCGTCGAGCTGGAACACGTCGCGGAAGTCATCGCCTTCCAGCGCGTAGAAGCCCTGGTTGTGGAAGTAGTCCATGCGACGCGCCTTCACGTCGATCGCATTGACGCCGACCGTCGACTTGGTGTGCGCCAGCTGGTAGGCCGAGCCGGCGGTGTCGGGCAGGAACCACGAGTCGAGCTCCACGAGCACCGGCCGGCCTTGCGCGACCTGGTCCTCGATGTGGTCGACCAGCGGGCGCCAGACGGCGAGTTCCTGGATGTCGACGCCATACAGGTCGTACAGGTCGCCGTCGGGGAACTTGAAGAAGGTCCACTGGTCGCCTTCGAAGTCGACGCCGAGCGTGAACGCGAGGGCCGGCACCGGGTCGTGGCCGAGGCCGTGCAGCAGCTCGATCAGCACGTCGGCGTAGCAGTTGGTCTCGGCCCAGGTGCGCGGCTCGGTGTGGATCGGGTGGCGCTGGAAGCTCGCCGGCTCGATCGGCAGGACACGTTTCATGCGGTCCTCGTCAGGCCATCGCAAGCTGCTGGCGCACCTCGTGCGGCCAGCGCTTCGGGTCGAAGCCGTGCGTCTTCAGCAGTGCGAGCGCGATGCGCTCGAGCCCGAAGCCGATGCAGGCGGTGTGGGCCGGCGTGCCATCGGCCTGCAGGATGTCGAACGAGACGCCGAAGTGGTCGAGGTGGTAGTTGCACGAGGTGATCGCGGTCGGCTTGTCTTCCTTGCAGATCGGCACCACCAGCTCGTACTTCAGGTCCTGCTCGCGCTGCGTGGCCTTCATGATGCGCGCGCCGCGCCCGAAGAACGGGTCGTCGGCCAGCACCTTCTTGACCGGCAGGCCCACCGATTCGAGGATGGCCTGGCCACGCGCCAGCCAGTCGTTGCGGTGGTTCAGCGCCTGGTCCGGCGTGCCGAGGCGCACGAACTCGCGCTGGCGGAAGATCTGCATGCGCGCCGGGTCGTCCGACGGCTCATGGCGGAACACGAAGGTCTTCAGGTCGACGACACGGCCCTGGGCCGACAGCGTGCCGGTGGCGGTCGGGTACAGCGGGTAGCAGGCGGCGGGCACCAGCATCACCTCGGCCGGCGACAGGGACGAGGTCCAGTCTTCCTTGGCCTCGAACTTGCCGAGCATGGCCTGGTGTTCTTTCTCGCCGCCGAGGAAGCTGTGCACCGAGCCCATCAGGTCGGGGAAATTGTTGATGTGGTCGATGCGCGCGTAATTCGCCCGCGGAAAGATCGGCGGGAAGCGCATCACCTCGGCGTTCTGGAACGCGCCTTCGCGCGTCACCAGGCCCTCGAACTGGTCGATGATGTTCTCGAAGGTGCCGCTGCGGCCGTAGACGCCGCGCACGCCCGAGGGAATCAGCAGGCCGGCTTCGATCAGTTCGGCCTGGTACTGCTTGTAGGGATCGTCGTGTTGGGTGCACATGGCAATCAGTTCCTTGCAAGAAACACAGAAGGTGCCAGCGCGCGCCAGCCTTGCGATCCAGCGGACGCCGCGGAGCCGGCTCTGCCGGGCCGCTGGCGGCGCCCCCTAGAGGGGGAGGCGCCGAAGGCGCTTCGGGGGTGGGTCATATCTATCGCTGGACAATTTGCATCGTGGCGCTCTGGCCCAGGATGCGGTCGTTGTTGACCATCAGCGCCGCGCCATACGCATCGCGCAGATGGCGGCCGAGCGTCAGCTTCGAATCGTTGCGGTAGCCCTGGATGCCGCAGATCAGCATCGCCTTGCCGACCACCTCGACGACGAACTGCGAGGCCGTCAGCTTCAGGTTGTTGATGTTGATCGCGAAGGCGAAGCCCGTGTAGGCCTCGGGATCGTTGGCGATCAGCAGGTCGTGGTACTCGCGCAGCGTCTGGTACACGCCGCCGCGCATCGAGAACAGCACCGTGTCCAGCTCGGCCAGGCGCGTCGCCGAGATCGGCGTCACGCTCGGGTTCTTGCGCGCCTCGGCCCGCACCGCGCTGCGCGCCCGGTTCACCGCGTCGATCGACAGGCCCAGCCACAGCGAGGCCCAGACCACGTGCGAGAACGGGTGCATCGTGCGGCGGTGGATGTCGGCATACGGCTGCGGCAGGATCTGCTCGGCACGGCCCTGCGACTTCAGCACGAAGCCCTCGCTGCAGGTTCCCCGGAAGCCCAGCGTGTCCCAGCCCGACAGCTTCGTCAGCTCGTAGTCGCTCTTGCGCACCAGCACCTGCACCTGGTCGTTGCGCGCCGCGTCTTCCGACTTGCGGCAGGTCACGAGGATCGCATCGGCCGTCGCGCCGTACGAGATCACCGGCGTCTGCTTCTCCAGCGTGAAGCGGTCACCACTCACCTGCACCGCGCACAGGCTCGAGCGCACGTCGCCGCCGATGCCCAGCTCGGTGGTGGCCGACGCGATCAGGTACTGGTGCTCGACCATCTCGCGGGCATAGCCGCGGAAGAACTCCGATTCGAGCGCGTGGTGCACGATGCAGCCGACCTGGATCTGGTGCATCGCGAAGATCATCGCGGTGGAACCGCAGTACTGGCCCAGCACCTCGCAGATCTGCGACAGGTCRCTGATGTTCAGGCCCATGCCGCCGTACTCCACCGGCACGTAGCAGCTCAGCAGCTTCTGCTGCTTCAGCGCCGCATACGCCTCGTGCGGAAAGCGCGCATCGCGGTCCACCTCGGCGGCGTGCGGCGCGATGATGTCGCGGCCGATGCCGTGCAGCCCTTCGAGCAGGGCGGGCAGTTGGGGGCTCAGGCGGGTCGGTTGCGACATGTCTTCTCCAGGAATGGCGGCAGTGCAGCGCTTCAGGCGCTGACGAGTTCTTCGATGGCTTCGGACAGCGAGCGGATGCTCTCGAAGGTCTTGCGGCCCAGCATCTTGTCGGAGAACTCGATGTCGAAGCCGTCTTCCAGCGCCAGCATCAGGTTGACCGTCGTCAGCGAGGTCAGCCCGGCGGCGTACAGGTCGCTGTCTTCGGTCAGCGTGGCGGCGTCCACCGACAGGCGGGCGTGCTTGGCGATGATGGAACGGATCTTCTCGGTGTGCATGGCTGTGTCCTGCTGCGGTTCAATCAAAAGAAAGCTCTGCTGCGCACCGCGTGTCGCGCAGCCTCGCGGAAATCAGACGGTCTGGCGGGCGCGCTGCACGTACCAGCCGATCGCCTCGTGCAGCCCGGCGCGCACGTCGTGGCTGGGTTCGTAGCCGAGCAGCCGGCGCGCCTTCGACACGTCGGCCAGCGAATGGCGCACGTCACCGGCGCGGAAGCTCGCGTACTGCGGCGCCTCGACGCGCAGCTGCGGGCATTCGCGCTGCAGCGCCTCGGCCAGCGCGCCGTGCAACTGGTTCAGCGTGGTGCGGTCACCGACCGCCACGTTGAACACCTGGTTCGACGCCTCGGGGTCTTCGCAGAGGCCGGCGCGCAGGTTGGCCTGCACCGCGTTCGTGACGAAGCAGAAGTCGCGCGAGGTCTCGCCGTCGCCGTTGATCACGCAGCGCGAGCCTTCGAGCATCTGCGCCGCCCAGCGCGGGATCACCGCGGCATACGCACCGTTCGGGTCCTGGCGCGGGCCGAACACGTTGAAGTAGCGCAGCCCGATCGTCGACAGCCCGTAGCAGCGGCCGAACACCTCGGCATACAGCTCGTTCAGGTACTTGGTGACGGCATACGGCGACAGCGGCCGGCCGATCGTGTCCTCGACCTTCGGCAGCGTCGGCGAATCGCCATACGTCGAGCTCGACGCGGCATAGACGAAGCGCTTCACGCCGGCGCTGCGTGCCGCCTCGAGCATCGTCAGGAAGCCGGTCGCGTTCGAGCGGTGCGTGGTCAGCGGGTCCTTGATCGAGCGCGGCACCGAGCCGAGCGCCGCCTGGTGCAGCACGATCTCGGCGCCGTCGCAGGCCTGCGTGCAGCTCGCCAGGTCGGCGATGTCGCCGCGGATGAAGGTGTGGCGCGACCAGGCCTCGTCGCCGACGGCGCGGCGCACCTCGTCGAGGTTGGCCTGGTGGCCGGTCGAGAAGTTGTCGAGGCTCGTGACCTGCTGGCCGGCACGCAGCAGGTTCTCCAGCAGGTGCGAGCCGATGAAGCCGGCACTGCCGGTGACGAGCCAGCGGCGCGGCGCGGCGCGCAGCTGCGCGAGCACCGGGTCGAGGAATTCGTTGGGGGTCATCAGAGTCGCCACACGTTGAGGCCGCGCGCCTGCAAGGCCTTCGCATCGGCCTGGCTCTTCACGTCGACATACAGCCCGTTCGGCACCAGCTTCGCGACGTAGTCGTCGATCGGACGCGCCTTCAGCGCCTTGTGCGCGACGGCGGCGACCACGGCCTGCGCCTGCGGCAGCGCGTCCCAGCCGACCAGGTCGACGCCGTACTCGTGCTTCGCCTCGTCGGCCGCGGCCACCGGGTCGTGCACATGCACCGTCACGCCGTAGCTCTCGAGCTCGCGCACCACGTCGATCACCTTCGAGTTGCGCAGGTCCGGGCAGTCTTCCTTGAAGGTCAGGCCCAGCACGATGACGTTGGCGCCCTTCACCTGGAAGCCGGCCTGGATCATGTTCTTGATCGTCTGCTCGGCCACGTACTTGGCCATGCCGTCGTTGATGCGGCGCCCGGCCAGGATGACCTGCGGGTGGTAGCCCAGGCGCTCGGCCTTGTGGGTCAGGTAGTACGGGTCGACGCCGATGCAATGCCCGCCGACCAGGCCCGGGCGAAACGGCAGGAAGTTCCACTTGGTGCCGGCGGCCTCGAGCACCTCGAGCGTGTCGATGCCGATGCGGTGGAAGATCAGCGACAGCTCGTTGACGAGCGCGATGTTGAGGTCGCGCTGGGTGTTCTCGATCACCTTCGCGGCCTCGGCCACCTTGATGCTCGTCGCCTTGTAGACGCCGGGGGTGATGATGCTGCCGTACATCTCGGCCACCAGCTTCAGCGTCTCGGGCGTGTCGCCCGACACCACCTTGGTGATGGTCGTCAGCGTGTGCTGCTTGTCGCCCGGGTTGATGCGCTCCGGCGAATAGCCGACGAAGAAGTCCTGCTTCCACTTGAGGCCGGACTCACGCTCGATGATCGGGATGCAGACCTCTTCGGTCGCGCCGGGGTACACGGTGGATTCGAAGACGATGGTCGCGCCGCGCTTCAGGTTGCGGCCGACCGAGGTGCTGGAGCCGACCAGCGGCGACAGGTCGGGGTTGTGGGCGTCGTCCACCGGCGTCGGCACCGCGACGACGATGAAATCGGCCTCTTTCAGCGCGCTGGCGTCGGTGGTCGGGTGCAGCTGACTCGCGGCCTTCAGCGCCTCGGTGCTGACTTCGCCGGTCGGGTCGATGTGTTCTCGGTAGGCGGCGATTTTCGGCGCCGACAAATCAAACCCGATGGTCTTGTATTTCTTGCCGAATTCAACTGCAAGCGGCAATCCGACATACCCCAGGCCGACGATAGCAACGGTGGTCATGAATCTATGGTTTGAAAGTGGGCCGCGAATCTCGCGCGGCATATTGAAAAAGCCCAGCGTTGCCACGGAAGAGAGCGCATCGCCGGACGAAAGACAGATGGTAGTTGAAGGGTTTGTTTCAAACTCGCCCCGATTACCGATACAGCCCCCGAACCTTGCTGCCGCTCCCCTTTTGGAATGGTCGGGATGATCGGAGAACCACCCCGCAGCGCCAATCCCTGAGTTACGGGGTTGGTGCTGCAACTTCTGCCGCGCCGGCCCCCGGCAGCCGGCAGACTTTTCCGATTGTTTTTGTAACAGACTCCCCGCGAACCAGGGGGGTGCACGCAGCCCGCCCGCCGGGCCGGCGAAGCGGCTGCCGTTGCAGGCAGCCGACAGTCCGCCACCGCGATGTCAAGCATTCGGACATCCGATGGATGAACCGTGTGCGCTGCACCACGAATCGCGGCGAGCGAGCACCCACGCGCCGATCGACCGTCAGATGCCGACCACAGCCGTCTGTAACCTGTCCATCCCACATCTGGACACAGGTCGGTGAGTGGGTGCCAACACAATCCGCCTCGGCCGGGGCCCGTGTCGGATCCCAGCGTCAGATGGAAGCTAGCGATGTCCCCGACCCTGATCCCTGCGTTCTCTTGTGTCTCGAAGTATCTGACCCTGGTGGTGATCGGCGCGGCCCTGGTGGCCTGCGGTGGTTCGAAGAACGAGGACGCCGCCTCGCCCGAGCCGCAGATGTCGGTGCTGTCCATCAGCCGGGTCGGCCAGGGCACCGTGGCCTCGACGCCGAACGGCATCGACTGCGGCAGCGACTGCTCCGGCTCGTACACGAAGAACACCGAGGTCACCTTGCATGCCGCCGCGGCGCAGGGCAACCAGTTCGTCGGCTGGAGCGGCGTCGGCGTCGACTGCACCGGCACCAGCGATTGCAGCCTGATGCTCGACCAGTCGAAGTCGCTGGTCGCGACCTTCAGCACGGTGAACGCCACCGAGTACCCGCTGGCCGTGACGATCGCCGGCGCCGGTAGCGTGGCCGCCAACACCACGCCGTTCTCGTGCGCCACCGCCACCGATTGCAGCGGCAGCTTCGCCGCCGGCACCGTCGTCACGCTGACGGCCACGCCCGCCTCCGGCTACACCGTCGGCGCCTGGAGCGGCAGCGGCGTCAGCTGCACCGGCAGCACCTGCCAGGTCACGATGAGCGCGGCGCGCAGCGTCAGCGTCAGCTTCACCGCGGTCGCGACGCCGACCTTCGCACTCGGCGTCACGGTCACCGGCTCGGGCACGGTCAGCTCGTCGCCGGCCGGCATCTCGTGCGGCAGCACCTGCACGCACAGCTACGACCAGAACACCGTCGTCACGCTGAACGCCTCGCCGGCCAGCGGCTATTCGTTCAGCGGCTGGAGCGGCGCGGGCTGCTCGGGCACCAACACCTGCGTGGTGACGATGTCGGCCGCGCGCGCGGTCAGCGCCGCCTTCGCGGCGGTGCCGGCCAGCAGCTTCGCACTGACCACCACCGTGACCGGCACCGGCCAGGGCACGCTGGTCTCGAACCTGTCCGGCATCAACTGCCCGACGGCCTGCAGCAGCACCGTGAGCGCCGGCACCAGCGTGACGCTGACCGCCGCCAGCGGCAGCGCGTCGCACTTCAGCGGCTGGACCGGCGCCTGCGCGTCGACCGGCACCGTGACGACCAGCGGCGGCACCTGCACCGTGCAGGTCAGCGCCGCGACGACGGTCGGCGCCGCGTTCGCGCTGAACACCTACACGCTGACGGTCGTCAAGCAAGGCAGCGGCACGGTCGCGTCGACCGGCGGCAGCATCGCCTGCGGCAGCACCTGCAGCGCAAGCTTCAATGCCGGCACCGCCGTCACGCTGACGGCCACGCCGGCCAGCGGCTACACCTTCACGAACTGGAGCGGTGCCTGCACCGGCACCAGCACGACCTGCCAGCTGACGGTCAACGCCGCCGGCAGCGCGACCGCCGTCTTCACCGCCGTGCCGACCTATGCGCTGACCGTGGCGACCACCGGCTCGGGCAGCGTCGGCGCCTCTCCGGCCGGCACCGCCTGCGGCACCGGCTGCAGCAGCTTCGCGTCGGGCACCAGCGTCACGCTGACCGCCACGCCGGCCAGCGGCTACACCTTCACCGCCTGGGGCGGTGCGTGCTCGGGCAGCAGCAGCACCTGCGCGGTCGCGATGACGGCCGCGAAGTCGGTCAGCGCCACCTTCACCGCCACCAGCACCGGCGGCGGTGGCGGCACCAGCGGCAAGAGCTGGTTCGTCGCCACCACCGGCAGCGACAGCGCCGCCGGCACGCTGGCCGCGCCGTTCAAGAGCCTCACGAAGGCAGTCGGCGTCGCGACCGCGGGCGACATCATCGAGGTGCGCGCCGGCACCTACTCCGAGGCGGTGGTGATCCGCACCGCCGGCACCTCCACCGCCCGCATCACGATGCGCGGCTACAACGGCGAGCGCCCGGTGCTGCAACGCACCGGCGCCGGCCCGACCATCTACTTCTACAACAGCGCCTGCGACGAGGACGCCATCGGCAGCGGCACCGGCAACACCGACTGCTTCGCCAGCTGGTGGACCATCCAGGGCATGGAAGTGCGCGGCAGCACGGCCGGCGGCGACGACGGCAACGTGATCAAGATCGACACCGCCAAGGTGCGCATCCAGGGCAACACGTTGTGCTGCAGCGTCGCCGACATCGTCAAGCTGGTGCGCACCGCGAACGACGTCGAGGTGCTGGACAACGAGATCTACCAGAGCAGCAGCGTCGTGACGCCGGGCACCAATGCGCAGGGCGTGGACATCGTCGGCGCCAACAACACCCGCGTGGCCGGCAACTACGTGCACGACGTGCCCGACTTCGGCATGTACGCGAAGGGCAACGCGCGCAGCACGGTCTTCGAGAACAACCTGCTCTACAACATCGGGCGCAGCGACAACGGCCACGCGATCATGCTCGGCCAGGAGACCGACACCGATCGCCTGGTCGACGGCAACTACGAGAGCTACGACGGCATCGTGCGCAACAACGTCGTCGTCAACGCCACCTGGGCCTGCGTCGCGACCTCGTCGTCGTCGAACGTGCGCATCTACAACAACAGCTGCTACAACACCGCCACCGCCGGCCAGGGCTCGATCTTCGTGTCGAACGAGTCGGAGATCGGCACCAAGGGCGTCAACATCGAGATCTACAACAACATCATCTACGGTTCGGCCGGACGCCCGCTGATCAAGGTGAACGCCGACGCGCTGGCCGATTTCTCGACGCTGCGCATCGACGGCAACATCTACTGGGTGACCGGCGGCGCGCCGACCTTCGTGCTGAAGGACAACAGCGTCTCGGCGTCGCAGTGGGCCCTGCAGTACGCGACCGCGAGCGCCGGCCGCACCGACACCAGCCGCATCGTCGACCCGAAGTACGCCAGCACCACCGTGACCGGTGCGACCAGCAGGCCGCTGACGCTGTCGACCGGCAGCCCGGCGATCAACACCGGTGTCGCGACCTCGCTGGTCACGACCGACTACATCGGCACGGCGCGCCCGCTGAACGGCAAGATCGACGTCGGCGCCTACGAGTACTGAAATCCATTGAGATTGCGGAAGTCCCCATGAAGCACCTGCGCCTGCTGGCGACCCTCGCGGTCGCACTGACCCTCGCTGCCTGCGGCAAGGGCGAGGACGACACCCCGGCGGAAGCCAACCAGGCGACGCTCACCGTGAGCCGCGTCGGCCAGGGCCAGGTGCAGTCGAGCCCCGGCGGCATCGACTGCGGCAGCGTCTGCGCGAAGAGCTTCGCGGCCGGCGCCTCGGTGACGCTGAGCGCCGAGCCGGCCAGCGGCTACGACTTCGTCGGCTGGAGCGGCAGCGGCCTCGACTGCAAGGGTACCGGCGACTGCGCGGTGGCGGTCGAGACCTCGAAGGCGGTGACTGCCACCTTCAGCCAGCAAGCGCAGACCCGCTTCAACCTGGCGCTGACGATCGCCGGCAGCGGCAGCGTCACCGCCGACGTCGGCGGCCTGACCTGCGCCACCGCCAGCGACTGCATCGGCAACTACGCCGCCAACAGCGCCGTCACGCTGACCGCCACGCCGGCCACCGGCTACGCCTTCAGCGGCTGGAGCGGCAGCGGCCTCGCCTGCACCGGCAGTACCTGCCAGGTGCAGATGAGCAGCGCCCGCTCGGTCACCGCCACCTTCACCGCGGTGCCGACCGCGAACTTCGCGCTGAACGTGATCCTCAGCGGCTCGGGCAGCGTCAGCTCGTCGCCGGCCGGCATCAGCTGCGGCAGCACCTGCAACAAGAGCTTCGCGCAGGGCAGCAGCGTCACGCTGACCGCCACGCCGAACAGCGGCTTCACCTTCAGCGGCTGGAGCGGCGCGGGCTGCACCGGCAACGGCAGCTGCAAGGTGACGATGAGCAATGCGCAGAGCGTCACCGCGAGCTTCACGCCGACGCCGTCCGGCATGGCGGCCATCAACGTCAAGGTCGACGGCAGCGGCAGCGTTCTGTCGGCGCCGTCGGGCATCAACTGCCCGGGCGACTGCAGCGAATCGCTGCCGATGGGCACCCAGGTCAAGCTGACCGCCCAGGCCGCCGCGAAGCAGCGCTTCACCGGCTGGACCTCCGGCTGCACCGGCACCGACGCCACCTGCAACGTCACGCTGTCGAGCGCGACCTCGGTCAACGCGGCGTTCCAGGCCATCACCTACACGCTGACGGCGACCAAGACCGGCTCGGGCAGCATCACCTCGTCGACCGGCGGGCTGAACTGCGGCGCGACCTGCGCGGTGAGCCTGGAAACCGGCACCGCGACCACGCTGACCGCGACGCCGGCGGAGGGCTTCCAGTTCGCCTCCTGGGGCGGCGCCTGCGCGAGCAGCAAGGTGGCGACCTGCAGCCTGACGATGAGCGCGAACCAGGCGGCCAGCGCGACCTTCACCGAGAAGCCGAAGTACACGCTGACGGTCGCGAGCGCCGGCACCGGCAGCGGCACCGTGGCGATCGCGACGCCGGCCGGGCTCAGCTGCGGCGCGTCGTGCACGCAGAACTTCGCGTCGGGCACCGTCGTGACGCTGAACGCCACACCCGGCGCGAGCGCCACCTTCAGCGGCTGGAGCGGCGCCTGCACCGGCACCGGCGCCTGCACGGTGACGATGACGCAGGCCGCTGCGGTCACCGCCACCTTCGCATCGACCGCACCGGCCGACACCACGCCGCCCACCGTCTCGAGTACGACGCCGGCCACCGGCGGCACCTCGATCGGCATCGCGACCACCGTCTCGGTGACGTTCTCGGAAGCCGTCAACTGCAGCACCGTGACGAGCGCGAGCTTCGGCATCAGCGGCATCAGCGGCACGGTCTCGTGCAGCGGCTCGACCGCGATCTTCACGCCGGCCGCGAGCCTGGCGTATGCGACGAGCTACACCGCGCAGGTGACGACTGCAGTGAAGGACACGGCCGGCAACGCGATGGCCGCCGCGAAATCGTGGGCGTTCACGACCGGCGCGGCACCGGTCGCGGGCGGCGCGTTCAGCTTCATGGCCTACGGCGACAGCCGCTCGGGCAACGGCTGCGACGGCAACACGGCGCACATCGCGCTGGTCAGCCGCATGGTGGCCGAGCCGGCGTCGTTCGTGTTCAACCTCGGCGACATGATCACCGGCTACGACAAGTCGACCAACTGGATCCAGCGCGGCGACTGCCCGAGCGATGCCTCGAAGGGCAGCTTCAAGGAGATCATCGCGCCGCTGCAGACCAAGACGCCGGCCGCCGGCCTGCCGGTCTTCTACTACCCGGTGGTCGGCAACCACGACGACAACTTCGGCGATGGGTGGTACCCGGACAAGTTCGGCGACGGCTTCTGCAGCGTGTTCGACCCGAAGCAGCTGGTGCCCAACCACACGCAGAGCAAGGCCTACTTCAAGGACTGGACGACCTCCAGCATCAAGCACTACAGCGATGCGGAGTTCTACACCGCCGCCTGCGCGACCACGCGCAACGGCGTGTACCCGGACTTCATGTACTACTCGTTCGACTACAAGAACACCCACTTCGTCGTGCTGCGGATCAACTCCGACTACTTCGACCTGATGGAGTGCTCGAGCAACTGCACCGCGGCGAACGAAGGCAACTACGACGCCTACTACTACAAGCACCAGCTCGACTGGCTGCGCTACGACCTGGCGAAGGCGGTGGCCAACACCGCCATCCAGAACACCGTGGTGCTGATGCACGCGCCGGTGATCTCGTACTCCGACGGCCATGCGCCGGTGGCCTCGTGGCCGACGCTGGTCAAGGAGTTCAGCAAGTACAAGGTGAAGATGGTGATCTCGGGCCACAGCCACGTGTACGAACGCTCGGTGCCGGTGTATGCCGACGATGCCAACCCGAACGGCGTGCGCGACGATGCCAAGGGCACCGTCTACGTGGTGACCGGCGGCGGCGGCTCGGCGCTGGCCGGCTTCAAGACGCTCGGGCCGCTGAATGCCAAGGCGACCGCGGCGCACCACTACATGAAGCTGGACGTGAACGGCAGCACGCTCACGGTGAAGACGATCGGCAAGGACGGGACCGTCCTCGACTCCTTCTCTAGATAAATTGAATGACACCGCATCCACCTGATTGAGGGGGATGCGCGGCACCGCAAGTGCCGGCCCACGTCAGACAATCGGGACTCGCCCGGGTACTGCCCGGGCGCCGTCGTTTCTCCCCGAGGTGTTCTTTCGAGGTCCGGGCCGTGGTCATCAGCAGAATCCAGCAGTTCGCGGCAGCCGCCGCATTCATCGTCGCCGGCCTGGCCGGGTGCAGCGGAGGCGGTGGCGGGTCCGGGGATGGCGGCGGGGGTGAGCCGACCGGCCCGCAGCTCGCACTGCAGGTGCACGTCGACGGCTCCGGCAGCATCACCTCGACGGTGGCCGGGCTCGGCTGCAGCGGCGATTGCAGCGTCTCGCTGACGCAGGGCACGAGCTTCGTGCTGAACGCGGTGCCGGGCACCGGCTACGTGTTCAGCGGCTGGGGCGGCGCCTGCAGCGGCACCGGCACCTGCACCGTGACGATGAGCGCGGCCACGGCGGTGAGCGCGAGCTTCACGCCCGGCGGCAGCTCCAGCGGCAAGAGCTGGTTCGTCAGCGCCACCGGCAGCGACAGCGCGGCCGGCACGCTGGCGGCACCGTTCAAGACGATCACCCAGGCGGTCGGCGTGGCAACCGCCGGAGACACCATCGAAGTGCGCGCCGGCACCTACAACGAGGCGGTGGTCATCCGCACCGCCGGCACCTCGGCGGCGCGCATCACGCTGCGCGGCTACGGCGCCGACCTGCCCGCACGCCCGGTGCTGCAGCGCACCGGCACCGGCCCGACGATCTACTTCTACAACGACGCCTGCGACGAGGACCAGATCGGCAGCGGCAGCGGCAACACCGACTGCTTCGCGAGCTGGTGGACGGTGCAAGGCCTCGAGGTGCGCGGCAGCACGACCGGCGGCGACGACGGCAACGTGATCAAGATCGACACCGCGAAAGTCCGCATCCAGGGCAACAAGCTGTGCTGCAGCGTCGCCGACGTCGTCAAGCTGGTGCGCACCGCGAACGACGTCGAGGTGCTGGACAACGAGATCTTCCAGAGCAGCGGCGTCGTGACGCCGGGCAGCAATGCGCAGGGCATCGACATCGTCGGTGCCAACAACACCCGCGTGGCCGGCAACTACGTGCACGACGTGCCCGACTTCGGCATGTACGCGAAGGGCAATGCGCGCAGCACGATCTTCGAGAACAACCTGCTGGTGAACATCGGCCGCGCCGACAACGGCCACGCGATCATGCTGGGCCAGGAGACCGACGCCGACCGGCTGACGGATGGCCGCTACGAGAGCTACGACGGCATCGTGCGCAACAACGTCGTCGTCAACGCCACCTGGGCCTGCGTCGCGACCTCGTCGTCGTCGAACGTGCGCATCTACAACAACAGCTGCTACAACACCGCCACCGCCGGCCAGGGCTCGATCTTCCTGTCGAACGAGTCGGAGGTCGGGCAGGCCGGCACCGGCGTCGAGATCGTCAACAACATCATCTACGGCTCGGGCAACCGGCCGGTGATCAAGGTCAACGCCGATGCGCTGACCGACTTCACGACGCTGCGCATCAGCGGCAACATCTACTGGACCAGCAACGGCGCGCCGACCTTCTCGCTGAAGGACACGCAGGTGCCGGCCGGCCAGTGGTCGACGCTGTACAACACCATCACCGGCCTGACCGATGCGAGCCGCGTGCTCGACCCGCAGTTCGCGACCACCACCGGCGGCACCCCGCTGACGCTGAAGGCCACGAGCCCGGCGATCAACACGGGTGTGCCGACCGCGCTGGTGGCGAAGGACTTCCTCGCGACGGCGCGGCCGCAGGGCGGCAAGATCGACGTCGGCGCGTATGAATACTGAACGGAGCCCCGCGATGCATCGCTTCTTCCACATCACGCTGGTGGTTCTCGCCGCCGTCGCGGCCTGCAGCGGCGGCGGAGGCGGAGATTCGGCGGAAGCCGCGCCCGGCACGCCGCCCGCCGGCGACGGCACCTCGTTCAGCTTCCTGGCCTATGGCGACAGCCGGGCCGGCGGCGGCTGCGACGGCAACGCCATCCACATCAACCTGGTGACCAAGATGGCGGCCGAGGCCAGCGCGGCCTTCGTCTTCAACACCGGCGACATGATCACCGGCTAYGACAAGTCGACCAACTGGGTGCAGCGCGGCGACTGCGCGACCGATGCGGCCAAGGGCAGCTTCAAGGAGATCATCGCGCCGCTGCAGAACAAGGCGCCGGCGGCCGGGCTGCCGGTGTACTACTTCCCGGTGGTCGGCAACCACGACGACAACTTCGGCGACGGCTGGTACCCGGACAAGTTCGGCAACGGCTTCTGCGACGTGTTCAGCCAGGCGACGGTGCAGAAGCTGGTGCCCAACCACACGCAGGCCAAGGCCTACTTCCAGGACTGGACGCGCACCGACATCCAGCACCTGACCGACAGCGCGTTCTACGCATCGGCCTGCGCCAAGGTGCGCGGCGTGTATGCGGAGTTCATGTACTACTCGTTCGACTACAAGAACACGCACTTCACGGTGATGCACCTGAATTCGGACTACTACAACCTGATGGAGTGTTCGAACGGCTGCACCGTGGCGAACGAGGGCAACTACGACTCGTACTACTACAAGCACCAGCTCGACTGGCTGCGCTGGGACCTGGCGAAGGCGGCGGCCAACCCGGCGATCAAGAACACCATCGTGCTGACGCATGCGCCGCTGGTGACGTATTCCGACGGGCACGCGGCGAACGCGTCGTGGAACACGCTGCTGCAGGAGTTCAGCAAGTACAAGGTGAAGATGGTGATCTCGGGCCACAACCACGTGTACGAGCGCTCGGTGCCGGTGTATGCCGACAGCGCGAACCCGGCGGGCGTGCGAGACGATGCGAAGGGCACGGTCTACCTGATCACCGGCGGCGGGGGGTCGGACTTGGCGGGCTTCCGCACGATCGGTGCGTTGAACGCCAAGGCCACCGCGGTGAACCACTACGTGCGCTTCGACATCAAGGATTCGACGATCACCGCCAAGGTGATCGGTGTCGACGGCAGCACCATCGACAGCTTCACGCGCTGATCCGGCTTACTTGCGCAGGCGGGCCAGTTCCGCCTGCGTCTCCTGCCACAGCTCCATGCCGATGTTCGCGCCGATGCCGGCATTCACGCGCGTCAGCTTGTCGCGCATGCGGCCGGCCTCGACCGGCGACAGCTCGTTGATCTGCATGCCCTTGGCCTTCAGGTCGGCCAGCGCCTTGCCGGCCTCGTCGCGCGTGTCCTTGCGCTCGAAATCACGGCTCGCCTTCGCGGCATCGGCCAGCACCTTCTGCTCGTCCTTCGACAGGCCGTCCCACCACTTCTTGCTGACCAGCACGATCCACGGGCTGTAGACGTGGTTGGTGATGCTGAGGTACTTCTGCACCTCGAAGAACTTGCTCGACAGGATGGTGTTGTACGGATTCTCCTGCCCGTCGACCGTGTTCGTCTCCAGCGCGCTGAACAGCTCGGAGAACGGCAGCGGCACCGCGTTCGCGCCCAGCGTCTTGAAGCTGTCCAGGTAGACGTTGTTCTGCATCACGCGCAGCTTGACGCCGTTCAGGTCTTCCAGCTTCGTGATCGGCCGCTTGCTGTTGGTCAGGTTGCGGAAGCCGTTCTCCCAGTACGCGAGGCCGACCAGGCCTTTGTCCTGCAGCCTGGCATTCACCTTCTGGCCGATCGGGCCATCGAGCACCGTGTCGGCTTCCTTCGCGTTGTTGAACAGGAACGGCGTGTCCCACAGTGCCATCTCCTTCGTGATGCCGACCAGCGTCGCGGTGGAGCCGACCATCATCTCCTGCGCGCCACCGATCAGCGCCTGCTGCATCTGCACGTCCGGGCCGAGCGCGGCGGCGCCGATCGCGCGCACCTTCATCTTGCCGCCCGAAGCCTTCTCGACCTGCTCGGCGAAGAATTTCGCGGCACGGCCCTGGTTGCTCTGCTCGTTCAGCCCGTAGCCGAAACGGATCAGGCGCGGCTTGATGTCCTGCGCGAAGCCGGCGAGCGGCGCGGTGAAGGCGGCCACCGCAGCGGCGGCCACGAGCGTACGGCGAATCATGGTCATGGTTTGTCTCCTGGGGGATGGAAGAAAAGGAAATCTCCGTGCAATGGCCTCAGCGCATCCAGTGCACCGGCGCGATCACGATCTGCGGGAACACGACGAACAGCGCCAGCAGCAGCACGTAGACCAGCAGGAACGGGTTGACGCCCTTGATCACGCTGCTCATCGGCAGCCGGCCGACACCGGCCACCRYGTTCAGCACCGTGCCCACCGGCGGSGTGATCAGCCCGATCGCGCCGTTCAGGATGAACATCAGCCCGAAGTAGACCGGGTCGATGCCGGCCTTCACCGCGATCGGCAGCATCACCGGGCCGAAGATCAGGATCGTCGGCGTCAGGTCGAGCGCGGTGCCGATCAGCACCAGCACGACCATCATCACCGCCATCAGCAGGCGCGGGCTCTCGACCAGCGGACCCAGCCAGTTCGTCAGCACGCTCGGCAGGTCGGCCAGCGTGATCATGTAGCTCGCGACCTGCGCGCCGGCGCACAGGAACATCACGATGGCCGTGGTCTTGGCCGCGCGCACCAGCACGCCGCCGACCTCGACGACGCGCATCTCGCGGTGCACGAACAGYGCCACCACCAGCGCATAGAAGGCCGCGACCACCGCCGCCTCGGTCGGCGTGAAGACGCCGCTCTTCATGCCGCCGATGATGATGATCGGCATCAGCATCGCCCAGAAGGCCCGGGTGGTCGCCTTCAGGCGCTCGCGCATCGGCAGCGGCGTGCCCTTCGGCAGCTCGATGCGGCGCAGCACCCACTTCCACGCGAAGATCAGCCCGACCCCCATCAGCAGCCCCGGCACGATGCCGGAGATGAACAGCGCCGAGATCGAGGTGTTGGTCGTCACGCCGTAGATCACGAACGGCATCGACGGCGGGATGATCGGCGCGATGATCCCGCCCGATGCGATCAACCCGGCCGAAGTCGCCATCGGGTAGCCCTGCTGGCGCATCATCGGCAGCAGGATGGTGGCGAGCGCCGCGGTGTCGGCGAGTGCCGAGCCGCTCATGCTGGCCATCAGCACCGCCGCGCCGATCGCCACGTAGCCGAGGCCGCCGCGGATGTGGCCGACCCAGGCCTGCGCCATGTCGATGATGCGGCGGCTGATGCCGCCGGAGTTCATCAGCTCGCCGGCCAGGATGAAGAACGGCACCGCCAGCAGCGGGAAGCTGTCGATGCCGGCCACCAGGTTCTGCGCCAGCAGCTGGGTGTCCCAGAAGCCGAGCACCCAGGCCATGCCGGCCCCGGTGAGCACCAGCGCGAGCGCCATGTTCATGCCGATGCCCATCAGCAGCAGCATGCCGGCGGAGAAGACGACGAATGCCAGACCTTCGGGCGACATCACTCGACCTCCGCGCCGTGGCCGAGCGCCATCGGCTTGTTGCGCACCAGCTCGACGAACGCCATCGCGCCGATCGCGAGCGCGCACAGCAAGGCCGGCAGCGGCAGCAGCGCCGCCGGGTAGCCGAGCACCACCGAGCGGCTGTCCATGCCGACCACCACCTGCTGCCACGCGCCCCAGGCCAGCATCGCGCAGGCCGCCACGACCAGCAGGCGGATCAGCACCGTGAGCAGCCGCATGGCCAGCGGCTTGCGCTGCAGCGCGCCGAGCAGGCTGGTGAAGGCCATGTGCTCGCCCAGCGGGTAGGCGGCCGTCGCGCCGATGAACACCATCCACACGAACAGCAGCCGCGACAGCTCCTCGCTGGCCGCGACGCCGCTGCCGAAGCCGTAGCGCAGCACGACGTTGATGAACACCGCGACCGCCATCACGCCCAGGCAGGCGCCCATCGCGAGGTTGGCCAGGCGCAGCAGCGGATGAGGCCGCGCGGAAGCCGGCGCAGAAGAAGAGTCGGTCGTCATGGGGTCTCCGTGGCATGCAGCCAGGCCGAGATGCGGGTCTGCAGTTCGGCCAGCGGCGCGGTCGCGTCGACCCGCAGCACGCGCGGCTCGCCGACCGGCGACTCGAGCGTCTCGAACTGGCTGTCGACCAGGCTGGCCGAGAAGAAATGCGCCGACGCCCGCGCGGTGACGCGCGCCAGCGCCTGCTCGCGCGTCAGGTCGAGGAACACGAAGCGCAGCGCGGGGGCGGCGGCGCGCAGCCGCTCGCGGTAGGCGCGGCGCAAGGCCGAGCAGGTGAGCACGATGCCCTGCGGGTGCGCCGCCAGCTCGCCGGCCAGCGTCGTCAGCCAGCCGTCGCGGTCGGCATCGGTCAGCGGGATGCCGCGGCTCATCTTGTCGCGGCTGGCCGCGCTGTGGTGATCGTCACCCTCCACCAACTGCAGCCGCTCGGCCTGCGCGACCACCGCGCCCACCGTCGATTTGCCGCACCCGGCCACCCCCATCATCACCACCGAACCGATCATCTGCCGCCGCACGAGAAGAACTGGAAAACAAGGCCTGGGCGCGCCGAGCCGCAAGCAGCCCAGACAGCGCTGTCCTCCGCAGAAAAGCGGTGGATATCAGGGGAATCACTGCATCATCTTCGTTGCAGGACAGCGCTATCCTAGTGAACAATGGCTCGCCCACCGATGCGGACTTTCCCTGATGGGCTCCCCTGACCCACGCGCCATGACGACCGACGCCACCTTCACCAGCAGCACGCCCTCCCGCCCGCGCGCCACCGGCCGCGTGACGCTGGCCGACGTGGCGCGGCTGGCCGAGGTGAGCCCGATCACGGTGTCGCGCGCGCTGCGCGGCGAGCGCGCGGTGCACCCCGACCTGGTCGCGCGCGTCAAGAGCGCCGCGCAGCGCCTGGGCTACGTGCCCGATCCGGCGGCGCGCGCGCTGGCGTCGCGGCACAGCGCGCACGTCGCGGTGCTGATCCCGATGCTGTCGAACGCGCTGTTCGTCGACCTGCTCGAGGAGGTGCAGCGCACGCTGCGCGCCGCCGGCTACCAGAGCCTGATCGGCGTCACGCACTACGACATCGGCGAAGAAGAGCAACTGCTGCGCGAGCAGTTGCAGCACCGTCCGGCCGGCCTGATGGTGACCGGGCTCGACCGCAGCGAGGCCACGCGGGCGCTGATCGCGCAGAGCGGCGTGCCCTGCGTGCACCTGATGGAGCTGTCGGAGGTGCCGGGCGTCTACAGCGTCGGTTTCTCGCAGGCCGATGCGGCGGCGGCGCTGACGCGCCACCTGCTGTCGCGCGGGCGGCGCCGCATCGCGTTCGCCGCCGCCCAGCTCGACCCGCGCACGATGCAGCGGCGCGAAGGCTGGCGGCGCGAGCTGAAGCTGGCCGGCGCGTACGACGCGACGCTCGAATGGCTGAACCCGGCACCGTCGTCGCTCGCGCTCGGCGGGCAGATGCTGGAGCAGATCCTCGAGCTGAAGCGGCCGGTCGATGCGATCTTCTTCTGCAACGACGACCTGGCGCAAGGCGCGCTGCTGGCCGCGCTGCGGCTGGGCGTGGCGGTGCCGGAGCGCATCGCGATCGCCGGCTTCAACGACCTGACCGGCAGCGACCAGATGCTGCCGGCGCTGACCACCGTTCGCACGCCGCGCGGCGAAGTGGGCGCGGCGGCGGCGCGCATGCTGCTGGCGCTGATGCGCGGCGAGAGCGTCGCGCAGCCGGCGATCGATGCGGGGTATCAGCTGATGGTGCGGCAAAGCACCTGAGCGAACGGCCGCGGAGGCCGGGCTTCGGATTCCGAGGGCGCCTTTCGCATTACCGCGCGGCGAGTCCGATGCTTTGCGGATGATGGCCCGACCGTCACTCCCGGCGCCCGCCCCCTCTGCGAGGAATCCAACCGTGAAGATCAACTCGACCGCAACTCCCACCAGCACGCCGATGTCGACATCGGCCGCCCAGCCCACATCCCCGCAGCCGACCCTGTCGACCGCCTCGCGTCGCTCCACGGCAGACGATGCAGCCGGCTCATCGCTGAAGCGCAGGACCAGCTCGTCCAAGGGTTCGATGGCATCCCGCGGCGCACGACCCGCCGCATCGGCCGCCGGCACCGGCGAGCCGCCCTTGTCGTTCGATCAAAGCGTCCTGCAACTGGGCAAGGGCGTCATCCGCCAAGGCGATGACACGCCCAGGCAGGCGAATGGACAGCCCTACGAGGTCATGACCTATGTGCGGCCCGGCACGGGCGAAAAGGCGGAGGTCACCGGCCTCTCCCAGCCGAACGGCAAGTTCACGGTGTTCGACCACACGACCCACCAGCCGGTCCACGACCTGACGAAGATCGGGGTGCGAGGCGATGGCGATGCCGCCACGCCGGCCCAGGTCGGCGTCGACCCGAAAGAGGCCCGGCTGAAGGGGGGCGCCTCCTACTGGCGCGACCAGCACGGCACGCTGCGCGATGAGCACGGCTACGATGCGTCGCACCTGGATTTCCCACCGGCCGGCTACGGTGACGCGTCGGGCGCCGGCCCCTCGGGCTACTACGGTGCTTCGTCGAGCAGTCAGCCGACGGGCCACTACGGTGCTTCGTCGAGCAGCCAGCCTATGGGCTACTACGCGCCCTATGAGCCGGCGCCGCTGCCGTACGCTCCTGCCGCACCCGTCTACGGGCAGCCGATCGATCACCGCCAAGCGCCGGTGATGGCCGACGCACAGCGGAATACATCGTTCAGCATGGGAAAGCAACGCGGGCTCGGTTCGCGCATCGATCGCACGGACCACTCCAACGCCGATTGCGGGCAGCATGCGTCCGGCAGCCACGACTACTTCGTCAGTTCCCACGATCCGTATTTCGGGGCCCCTTCGGTCGAAAGCGTGCGCAGTCCGCTGCACCTCGACGTGAACAACGGCCTCACGTTCGACCAGTTCGCCGCCACCCCGATTCCCCACGGGGCCACCTCGGTGGCCCACTGGAACAATGACACGCAGGGCTTCCACTACGCGCGGATCCACCGCGACGCGTACGGCCAGGTCACCCACCTGTCGCAGACCGATGCCAACACCGCCGACCAACCGGGCAAGGGTGGGGTGTTCCGGAAGTACGACAAGGGCATGAACCTGGTCGGACAGCGTGGCGTGCAACCTGTCACCCACCTGCGCAACCACGGCGAGTTCGCGGCGTACTGCGTCAACAACTACAGCGCGAACGGCCTGTTCTTCTTCACCAGTCACAGCTGACGCCGGCCGGCCGGGCATGTGCAGCGGGTGGTTTCTCCGATACTCTGCGCGTCTCGAAGGCTTCACCTGCCCGCCGTGCCCGACCTGTTCCGCCGCCAGGCCATCGACCACCAGCGCCAGAAGTTCCACGGCGCCATCGTGCTGACGCGCAGCCCGCAGCAGGCCGCGTGGACGGCTTTCTTCGTGCTGCTGGTGTTCGCGCTGATCGCGTTCGCCGCGACGCAGGGCTTTGCGCGCCAGGAAACCGTCGGCGGCGTGCTGCTGCCGAGCGGCGGCGTGCTGCGGCTGGTGGCGCCGCAGGCCGGCGTGGTGCTCGCGGGTGGTGCCGCGCAGGGGCAGCAGGTGGCGGCGAACGCGCCGGTGCTGCGCTTGTCGGCCGAGCAATCCAGCGCGCAGGGGCCGACGCAGTCGGCCGTCGCCGACTCGCTGACCAGCCGCCAGCAGGCGCTGCGCGACGAGCTGAAGCAGCAGGCCGAGCAGGCGCGCCAGCAGGCCGCCGCGCTCGATGCGCGCAGCACCAGCCTGGAGGCTTCGCTGAGGCAGCATGAGCGCGAGATCGCGTTGCAGCGCGAACGCGTCGCGGTGATGCAGGACATCGCCGCGCGCTACCCGGAGCTGGTGCGCTCGGGCGCGGTGTCGCCGGTCGAGGTCGCCGAGAAGAACGCCGAGGTGCTCGACCAGCAGTCGCGCCTGGCCACGCTGGAGCGCCAGCGGCTCGCGCTGCAGCAGGACCTGGCCGCCACCCGCGCGCAGCGCCAGGCCGTGCCGCTGCAGGCCGACCGCGAGGGCTCGCAGCTGCGGCGCGAATCGCAGGCGCTGTCGCAGCAGCAGGCCGAGAACGAAGCGCGCCGCGAGACGGCCGTGCTGGCACCACAGGCCGGGCGCATCGCCACCGTGCTCGCCAGCCCCGGCCAATCGGTCGCGGCGGGCCAGCTGCTGGCGACGCTGCTGCCCGGCGGCAACGGCGGCGCACTGGAAGCCGAGCTCGACGTGCCGACCCGCGCCGCCGGTTTCGTGAAGCCGGGCACGCCGGTGAAGCTGCGCGTCGATGCGTTCCCGTATGCGCGCTTCGGCCAGCTGCCGGCGCACRTTCGCGAGGTGTCGCAGAGCGCGGTGACGGCCGTCGACAGCCGGTCCGCTGACGTGGTGGGCGGCGCGGCGGGCGGCGGCACCTACCGCGTGCGCGTCGTGATCGACCCGACCGACAGCGCCGCGCTCGCCTGGCGCGACGCGCTGAAGGCCGGCATGCGCGTGCAGGCCAGCCTGGTCGCCGAGAAGCGCACGCTGATCGAGTGGGTGCTGGAGCCGCTGGCCGGCCTGCAGGTGGCGGCGCGATGAGCCTGGAGCAGGATCCGGTGCCGCCCGGCGTGACGCGCCGGCTCGGCCTGTCGCGCCACCTGCCGGTGATCGTGCAGACCGAGGCCACCGAATGCGGGCTCGCGAGCATCGCGATGATCGCCGTCTACCACGGCATCGACACCGACCTGCCGACGCTGCGGCTGCGCTTCGCGCTGTCGCGCAAGGGCACCAACTTCGAGAGCATGGTGCGCATCGCCGGTGCACTCGGGCTGGACAACCGGCCGTTGAAGCTCGAGATGGAGCACCTGCCGCAGCTCCAGCTGCCCTGCGTGCTGCACTGGGACATGAACCACTTCGTCGTGCTGAAGTCGGTGTCGGCGCGGCGCATCGTGATCCACGACCCGGCGATCGGCGTGCGCAGCTTCACGCCGGAAGAGTTCGCGCAGCACTTCACCGGCATCGCGATGGAGCTGACGCCGGCCGCCGGCTTCGAGCCGCGGCGCGAGAAGCTCGAGTTCACGCTGCGCGGGTTGATGGGCCGCATCACCGGGCTCGGGCCGGCGCTCGGGCAGATCCTGGCGCTCGCGGTGGCGCTCGAGGTGGTGGTGATCGCGCTGCCGTTCTACCTGCAGTGGGTGGTCGACCACGGGCTGCTCGCGGCCGACCTCGACCTGCTCGCGATCCTCGCGATCGGCTTCGGGCTGCTGGTGCTGCTGCAGACGGGCCTCGGCGCGGTGCGCGGCTGGTGGGTCGCGACGCTGAGCGCGCGGCTCAATTTCCAGTGGCTGGGCAACGTGTTCGGCCACCTGGTGAAGCTGCCGCTGGAGTTCTTCGAGAAGCGGCACGTCGGCCACATCATCTCGTGCTTCGGGTCGGTGACGGTGATCCAGAAGACGCTGACGACCAGCGTGGTCACCGCGCTGGTCGATGCGCTGATGGTGCTCGGCACCGCCGCGATGATGGCGGCCTACAGCCTGAAGCTGCTCGCGGTGTCGCTGGCCGCGATGGCGCTGTACGCCGGCTTGCGCTGGTCGGTGTTCCGGGCGCTGCGCGCGGCGAGCGCCGAGGAGATCATCCACGCCGCGCGGCAGCAGACGCACTTCCTCGAGACCGCGAGCGGCATCCAGAGCGTGCGGCTGTTCGGCCGCGGCAACCTGCGCCGCGCCGGCTGGATGAACATGCTGGCCGACCAGTTCAACGCCGGCCTGCGGGTGCAGCGCGTGCACATCGGCAACGAGACGGCGCAGACGCTGCTGTTCGGGCTGGAGCGGGTGCTGGTGGTGTGGCTCGCGGCGCGCTCGGTGCTGGCCGGCAGCTTCACGGTCGGCATGCTGTTCGCGTACATGGCCTACAAGGAGCTGTTCTCGACGCGCGTCGCGTCGATGATCGACAAGCTGTCGGAGCTGGCGATGCTGCGGCTGCACGGCGAGCGCGTGGCCGACATCGTGCTGGCCGAGGCCGAGGCGGCCGAGGGGCTGGCGGGTGCGAACGCGGTCGAGGTCGACCTGTCGCGCCGGCCGGCGCGCATCGAGCTGCGCGGCGTCTCGTACCGCTACGCGAGCACCGAGCCGTGGGTGCTGGAGAACGTCGACCTGACGGTGGAAGCCGGCGAGTGCCTCGCGCTGACCGGTGCCTCGGGTTGCGGCAAGACGACGCTGGTGAAGGTGATGCTCGGGCTGCTGCCGCCGACGCAGGGCGAGGTGCTGTTCGACGGCACGCCGATCCTGCACCTGGGTCTCGCGAACTACCGCGCGCTGATCGGCACGGTGATGCAGGAGGATCGCCTGTTCTCCGGCTCGCTGGCCGACAACATCTGCTTCTTCGATGCCGAGCCCGACATGGCGCGCATCGAGGCCTGCGCCAAGCTCGCGGCGATCGAGGC
This sequence comes from Rhizobacter sp. P1_G5, assembly GCF_056405435.1. Taxonomy (NCBI): domain Bacteria; kingdom Pseudomonadati; phylum Pseudomonadota; class Betaproteobacteria; order Burkholderiales; family Sphaerotilaceae; genus Rhizobacter; species Rhizobacter sp. P1_G5. The sequence goes on from NZ_JBFUCB010000006.1 coordinate 26,305, forward strand.
CGAGATCCAGGCGATGCCGATGGGCTACCACACGCTGGTCGGCGACGTGGGCGTCGGCATCTCGGGCGGGCAGAAACAGCGCGTGCTGCTGGCGCGTGCGCTGTACCGCCAGCCGCGCATCCTGGTGCTCGACGAGGCGACCAGCCACCTCGACCTGCGCAACGAGCAGACGGTGAACGACGCGGTGGCGGCGATGCAGCTGACGCGCGTGGTGGTCGCGCACCGGCCGGACACGATCGCGATGGCGGATCGGGTGGTGGTGATCGAGCGGGGGCGGGTAGCGGGGGAGGAGCCTACCCCCACCCCACATCCCGCGGATGCCGCATCGCCGAGCTGACGATCTCCAGGTCCTTCGCCTCGACGCCGAATTCCTCGAACCGGGTTCGCCATTCGCGCACGCAGCGGGCGATGCGATCGACGATCTCGCGGGCCTGCTCTTGCGTCAGCCCGAACATCGGCGCCCGGCTCAACGCATTCGACAAGGTCGCGAGACGCCCTTGCGCACCGACGCTCAGGTGCAGGTAGCGCGTGTGCCCCACCTGTGGCTTCGGCAGCACGTCGTAGAGCGGGCTGAGCGTCCAGCCCTTGGCCTGCGGCTGCCACACGAACGCATGGTTGCGCAGGTGGTCGTCGTCGTTGCTGACCAGGATGTTGAAGACCATGCGGCCGAACAGCTCCGTGCGGTCGCCCTGCACCCGCCCTGCCGCGCCGATGGCGGCGAGCTTCAGCGAGATGTCGGCATACGACGCCTGTGAGGACTGCGACTCGTGCAGTTCGAGCGCCGTCAGCGCACTGATGGCGTGGCGCCGCGCGAAGCCGCCTTCGCAGGGGTAGCGGTCGAAGCGCTCGATCAGCATCACGTCGCGGCCATCGGGCAGGCGCAGCAGTTCGGTCGCCGGCACGGTCAGGCCGCAGGTGCGGGCCAGCTCCAGCGTCGCCCGCTCCACCGCCGGGATGTTGAAGCGATCGTCGACCGACGGGAACTTCGCGAGGTACTGGACGCCGTCCTTCACCACCACCGCCTTCGGGCGCGCGCCGCCCATGCTGGGGCCGGCATCGAACAACTGCTCCAGCTCCTGCGGCACCGGCTCGCTGCGCTGGACCTTGTCGGCCGCATCCAGCAGGTAGCGCACGTCGGCCACCGGTACCAGCCGGCCGCGCGTCTCCTCGTGCTGCAGGCTCGAGCGAACGTCTAGCGCGCCGAACCGGTTCGAGCCGGCCTCCATCAGGTAGCGCGTCTCCGGCAACGCATTCGGCGGCACCTTCAGGATGTTCTCGATGACGCGGCGGCCCCACATGTCGGGCATCGCATCGCGCACGGCACCGAAGAACTCCAGGCCGTTGGACGGCTCGTACGTGCGCTGCGAGCCGGGCACGGCCCCCTCGAGCGACAGCGTCGCCGCATCGACCGGGATGGCTTTCGGCCGTTCGRGGTACTTGGCGCCATAGCCGAAGCTCGACGACACGCGCTTCAGCCCCTCTTCGACGATGCCCAACTGCCCGGCCGGAACAGCCTTCAGCTCGTCCGGCAACCAGGCGAAGACGACCCCTTTGAACTCAGAAGGCATAGGGATCCTCCTCGGCGGCCTTGCCCCTGGATCCGGTCGCGCGCTTGCGCTGTTCGAGTTCACGCCGGACGCGGCCGGCAGCATCGGCATCCGGGTCTGCGGCCTTCTGGAGAATCGGCAGCAGGTTGGAGACCTCCATCGCCGACAGCCATGATGAGAAGCTGACCGCCGGGTCACCGCGCTCGATGCGCTGCAAGGTGGCGATGCTCATGCGGGCACGCTCCGCGAAGTCGGCCTGCGTGAGGTTGCGCGCCAGGCGGGCCAGGCGGATCGCAGCGCCCAACTGGCCCGAGGCCGCGAGGGACGCAGGACTGGCAAAGGCAGCTTCGGGACGGCGCATGACTTCTAGCAGCCAAAGGAACGCATCATATCTGATGCATACAGCCATCGATAACAAATCATATTTGCCACCTTGAGTCGATAAGGTGGCAATTAAGCCGCAACTCCCAGAAGACCGAATCAGTCCATTTGTCTCCTCTTGCCCCGCTGGCGCCTCACTTCACCGGCTTGAACGCGATCACGTCGATCTCCACCTTCGCATCCACCATCAACCGCGCCTCGGTCGTCGAGCGCGCCGGCTTCCCGTTCGGGAAGTAGCTCATGTAGATGCGGTTGAACGCGCCGAAGTCGCGCGCGTCCTGCAGCCAGCAGGTGCTCTTGCAGACGTCGTCGAACGTTGCGCCGGCCAGCGCCAGCACCGACTTCAGGTTCTCCATCACCTGGCGCGTCTGCGCCTCGATGCCGCCGGCGACGATCTCGCCGTTCGCATCCGCCGGGACCTGGCCCGACACGTAGATGAAGTCACCGGCGCGCACGGCCGGAGAGAACGGCCGCGCCTGGCGGTCGGAAGCCACCGGCGGGGCGCCAAGGTATTCGAGGGGCATGGAAGACTCCTTCAGGGTGAAAACAGTGCAGCTGCGCACCATAGATGTGAAAGTGTCTTTCAGTCAACACCGTCACATGGCGGGTAAACCCCGATTATTTGGCACGGCGATTGCTCCATAGTCGCGTCGTTCTGAAAAATATTTTCAGATTTCAGCCGTACTGCCCTTGTTGGAGATCCCGCCATGTCCCGCATCGCTTCCCTCCCCCGCCGCACCCTGCTGAAGCTGCCCGCCGCGCTCGGCCTGGCCGCCTGCCTGCTCGGGGCCGCCGGCACCGTGCAGGCCCAGGGTCCGCGCAACTTCGCGACGCTCGCGATGGTCGGCGAGCCGCAGACGCTCGACCCGATGGCCTCCACCGCCGACCTGGTCGGCACCATCATGCAGCACGTCTACGAGCCGCTCTACACCTTCGACGCGAAGTGGAACGTGGTGCCGATGCTGGCTGAAGCGCAGCCCAAGATCAGCGCCGACGGCAAGACCTACACGATCACATTGCGCCGCGGCGTGCTGCTGCACAGCGGCCGCGAACTGAACGCCGACGACGTGGTCGCGAGCCTGCAGCGCTGGATGGAACAGGCGCCGCGCGGCAAGGCCGTCGGCAAGGAGCTCGACAGCATCAAGGCCACCAGCCCGCTCGCGGTGCAGATCGTGCTGAAGAACCCGTACGCCCCGCTGCTGGCCCAGCTCGCGCTGCCGAGCGGCATGGCCGCGATCATGGCCAAGGAGTCGATCGCGACGCCGCTGAAGGAGTTCGTCGGCACCGGCCCGTACCGCTTCAAGGAGCGCAAGCCCGATGCCTACGTGCTGCTGACCCGCTTCGACAAGTACAGCGCCCGCAAGGAGCCGGCGAGCGGCTACGCCGGCAAGCGCGAGGCGCTGATCGAGGAGCTGCGCTTCGTGCCGGTGCCCAACGCCAACACGCGTGTCGAAGGCGCGCTGGCCGCGCAGTACGACTTCGCCGACCTGCTGCCGGTCGAGGCGCTGTCGCGGCTCGAGAAGGCCACCGGCAAGACGGTGCCGATCCTGACCACCTCGTTCGGCTTCCCGTACCTGGTGCTGAACACCAAGGAAGGCGTGGCCGCCAACGTCGGCGTGCGCCGCGCGCTGCAGACCGCGATCGGCGAGGGCGAGATGCTGGCCGCCGGCTTCGGCGACACCCGCTTCTTCAGCGCCGAGGGCAACCACTTCCCGAAGGGCTCGCCGTTCTACTCGAACGTCGGCACCGATGCCTACAACCAGCGCAACGCGAAGAAGGCGAAGGACGACGCCGAGAAGGCCGGCTACAAGGGCGAGCCGGTGCGCGTGCTGACGAGCCGGCAGTACGACTTCCACTACAACATGGCGCTGCTGATGGCCGAGCAGCTGAAGCGCGCCGGCTTCAAGGTCGAGCTGAACGTCGTCGACTGGGCGACGCTGGTGCAGCGCCGCAACGACTCGAAGCTGTGGGACCTGTACGTCACCCACTCCGGTCAGTTCCCCGAGCCGATGCTGTCGCCGCCGCAACTCGGCGAAGGCGCACCGGGCTGGTGGAGTTCGCCGGCCAAGCAGGCGGCGCTGGCCGCCTTCAACCAGGAGACCGATGCGGCCAAGCGCGGCGCGCTGTGGGGCAAGGTGCAGCAGGTGGTCTACGACGAGGTGCCGTACATCAACGTCGGCCGCTTCAACGGGCTCGCAGCACGCAGCCTGGCGCTCGACGGCTACGTGCCGTCGACCTGGCCGTTCTTCTGGAACGCGCGGATCAAGTAGGCCGTGCATCGCTACCTTCTCTCCCGCCTGGCCGGCATGCTGGCCGTGCTCGCCATCGTCGCGGTGATGGTGTTCGTGCTGACGCGCGCCGCGTCGGGCGACCCGATCTCGGTGCTGTTGGGCGACCAGGCCACCGCCGAGGACATCGCCCGCGTGCAGAAGGACTACGGCCTCGACAAGCCGCTGCCGGTGCAGTTCGCGTACTGGRTCGGCGAGGTGCTGCACGGCAACCTCGGCCAGTCGATCTTCCTGCAGCGCCCGGTCACGCAGGCGCTGTGGGAACGCGCCGAGCCGACCACGCTGCTCGCGCTGATGGCAGTGGCCATCGCGGCGCTGATCGGCATCCCGTGCGGCATCGTCTCGGCGGTGTACCGCGGGCGCTGGCTCGACCAGGTCGTCACCGGCGCCGCGATGCTGGGCGCCAGCATCCCGAGCTTCTGGTTCGGCATCGTGCTGATCCAGCTGTTCGCGGTGTCGCTCGGCTGGTTCCCGGTCTCGGGCTACGGGGCGCCCGATGCATCGCTCGGCGAACGCCTCCATGCGCTGATGCTGCCGTCGCTGGTGCTGGGGGTGCTGAACTCGGCGCTGATCATCCGCTTCACGCGGGCCTCGATGCTCGACGTGCTGGGCGAAGACTACGTGCGCACCGCGCGCTCGAAGGGCCTCGGCGAAGGCACGGTGGTGCTGAAGCATGCGCTGCGCAACGCGCTGGTGCCGGTCGTCACGGTGCTGGGGCTGACGGTCGCGCTGATGATCGGCGGCGCCGTCGTCACCGAGACGGTGTTCGGGCTGCCCGGCATCGGCAACCTGGTGGTCAACGCGGTGCTGCGGCGCGACTACCCGGTGATCCAGGGCGCGCTGCTGGTGATCGCGGCGATCTACGTGCTGATCAATTTCGCGATCGACCTGCTGTACGTGGCGGTCGATCCTCGGGTGAAGCTGTGAGGATGTCGTCGTGAAAGTCCCTCGCCTCCTTCGACAACTGATGCACCGCCGCATCGTGATGCTGTCGGCCGCCGTGCTGCTGGTGATCGCGGTGCTCGCGCTCGGCGCCCCCTGGTTCGCGTCGTTCRACCCGAACGACACCGCGGTGCTGGACCGCCTGAAGGCGCCGAGCGCCGCCCACCTGCTCGGCACCGACGAGCTCGGCCGCGACCTGTACGCGCGCATCGTGCACGGCGCGCGCTATTCGCTCGCGATCGCCGCGCTGACGGCCCTCGGCTCGGTGCTCGCCGGCACGCTGCTCGGGCTGGTGGCGGGCTTCTTCCGCCGGCTCGACACGCCGCTGATGCGCGTGGTCGACGCGATGATGTCCTTCCCCGACATCCTGCTCGCGATCGCGCTGGTCGCGATCCTCGGGGCCTCGCTGCTGAACGTGGTGCTGGCGCTGGTGCTGGTCTACACGCCGCGCGTCGCGCGCGTGGTGCGGGCCTCGACGCTGGTGGTGCGCGAGCTGCTGTTCGTCGAGGCGGTGCGGGCGCTGGGCGTGCGCACCTCGCGCATCCTGTGGCGCCACATCCTGCCCAACCTGCTGTCGCCGATCCTGGTGCAGGTCTCGTTCATCTTCGCGTACGCGATCCTGGCCGAGGCCGGGCTGTCGTTCCTCGGCGTCGGCGTGCCGCCGGAGATTCCCACCTGGGGCACGATGGTCGCCGGCAGCCAGCAGTACGCCGACCGCGCATTCTGGGTCGTGCTGTTCCCCGGCCTCGCGATCATCCTGACGGCGCTGTCGCTGCAGATCCTCGGCGACGGCGTGCGCGACCTGCTCGATCCCAAGCTGAAGAAGACGCTCTGATGACCACCAACCGCCTCACCGTGACCGGCCTGAGCACCTGCTTCCCGACGGAAGACGGGCTGGTGCGCTCGGTGGCCGACGTCAGTTTCGGCATCGTGCCCGGCAAGACCACCGCGATCGTCGGCGAATCGGGCTCGGGCAAGTCGGTCACCAGCCTGACGCTGATGCGGCTGCTGCCGAAGACCGCGCGCGCGCAGGTCGCGGGCAGCGCACGCTTCGTCACGCGGGCCGGTGCCGAGGTCGACCTGCTGACGCTGCCCGATGCGCCGATGCGCGCGCTGCGCGGCAACGAGMTGGCGATGATCTTCCAGGAGCCGATGACSAGCCTGAACCCGGTGTTCACCGTCGGCGAGCAGATCGCCGAAAGCGTGCGGCTGCACAAGCGGCTGGACCGCGCCGCCGCGCTCGCGCATGCGAAGCGGATGCTCGACCTGGTGGAGATCCCCGCTGCCGCGCAGCGCCTGCACGAGTACCCGCACCAGCTGTCGGGCGGCATGCGCCAGCGCGTGATGATCGCGCTGGCCATGGCCTGCGACCCGACCCTGCTGATCGCAGACGAGCCGACCACCGCGCTCGACGTGACGATCCAGGCGCAGATCCTGGTGCTGATGCGCCGGCTGCAGGCCGAGACCGGCATGAGCATCCTGTTCATCACGCACAACCTCGGCGTGGTCGCGCACCATGCCGACGACGTGGTCGTGATGTATGCCGGCCGGGTCGTCGAGTCGGCGCCGGTGCGACCGCTGTTCGCGGCGCCCGCGCACCCGTACACGCAGGGGCTGCTGGCCTGCCTGCCGGGCAAGTCTCATGCGGCGGGGCAGCCGCGGCCGAAGCGGCTGTTCGCGATCCGCGGCCAGGTGTCGAGCCCGCTCGCGCCGCCGCCGGGCTGCGCGTTCGAGCCGCGCTGCGACCAGGCGATCCCGGCCTGCGCGCAGGCGGTGCCGCCGCTCGCGGACAGCGGTGAATCGCGACAGGCGCGCTGCATCCGCGTGCCGTCGCTGGAAAGGAATGCCGCATGAGCGATGCAGCCACCCCGCTGATCGAGGTGAAGAACCTCAGGCGCTACTTCGGCAGCAGCGACAAGCCGGTGCGCGCCGTCGACGACGTGTCGTTCGCGATCCGCGCCGGCGAGACGCTGGGCCTGGTCGGCGAATCCGGCTCGGGCAAGAGCACGATCGGCCGCACGGTGCTGCGCCTGATCGAGCGCACCGGCGGCCAGGTGCTGTACCGCGGCGACGACCTCGGCGCGCTGTCGGCCGAACGCATGCGCCGCCTGCGCAGCAAGCTGCAGATCATCTTCCAGGACCCGTACGCGAGCCTGAACCCGAAGATGCGCATCAGCGCGATCCTCGACGAGGCCTTGTCGACGCACGGGCTCGCGAAGGGCCGGCGCAAGGAGCGCATCGCCGAGCTGCTCGAGCTGGTCGGGCTGCGGCCGGAGCATGCGAGCCGCTTCCCGCACGAGTTCTCCGGCGGCCAGCGGCAGCGCATCGGCATCGCGCGGGCGCTGGCGGTGGAGCCGGAGTTCATCGTCGCCGACGAGCCGCTGTCGGCGCTCGACGTGTCGATCCAGGCGCAGGTGATCAACCTGCTGGCCGAGCTGCGCGAGCGGCTGTCGCTGACGATGCTGTTCATCTCGCACGACCTGGACGTGGTCGAGTACCTGTGCGACCGCGTCGTGGTGCTGTACCTGGGCCGGGTGATGGAGGTGTCGACCACCGCCGAGCTGTTCGCGCGGCCGCTGCACCCGTACACGCAGGCGCTGCTGGCCGCGAGCCCGAAGCCCGACCCGCTGGACAAGACCGAGATCATCCCGCTGAAGGGCGACATCCCGAGCCCGRTSAACCCGCCKTCGGGCTGCGTGTTCCGCACRCGYTGCCCGCACGCGATCGAGGCTTGCGCGCAGGCCATCCCCCCTCTCGCGGACAAGGGCGCCGGCCGCCTCTCGGCCTGCATTCGCGACGACCTGATCACCGCATGACCACCATGACCGACGACCTGATCGACCCGCTGCTGCAACCCGGCCTGAAGGGCTACCCGCTGACCGCCGCGCCGCGCCGGCGCAGCGAGGTCGCTGCCGCCGGCTGGAACGTGCTGGCCGGCGACCTGCCGCTGCCGCTCGCCGTGCTGAAGCGCGAGGCGCTGGAGCACAACATCGCGTGGATGCAGCAGCGCACGCAGGACTGGGGCATCCAGCTCGCACCGCACGGCAAGACCACGATGTCGCCGCAGCTGTTCCGSCGCCAGCTCGAYGCCGGCGCCTGGGGCCTGACCTTCGCMACCGTCAACCAGCTCGCGATCGGCGTCGCCACCGGCGCGCGCCGCACGCTGATCGCCAACCAGGTCGTGCACGACGCCGACCTCGCGGCGATCCAGGCGCTGCTGCGCGGCCATGCCGACCTGCGCATMGTGTTCCTGGTCGACTCGCTCGCGCAGCTCGAGCTGATCGAGGCCTGGGCCAAGGCCCACCCCGGCGCCCTGCCCTTCGAGGCGATGCTCGAGGTCGGCGTGGCCGGCGGCCGCAGCGGCGTGCGCACCGAAGACGAAGCCGCCACGCTCGCGCGCCGCATGCATGCCAGCCCCGCGCTGAAGCTGGTCGGCATCGAGTGCTACGAAGGCCTCGGCGCGAAGGGCGAGACCGATGCCGACGTGCCGTATGCGAAGGCGCTGATGGACCGCGT